>CANQVY010000108.1 GCA_947627405.1 uncultured Bacilli bacterium
AAAACTTATGATGCGATTATTATGGATCCCCCATCTTATGGTAGAGGAACGAATGGAGAAGTATGGAAGTTTGAAGAAAATATTACTGATTTGGTAGAGCTATGTACGAAAGTTTTATCAGATAATCCATTATTTTTCTTAATTAACTCTTATACAACAGGTATTTCAAGTATGGTGTTGCAAAATATATTAAGATTTACTGTAGAAAAACAGCATCATGGTATCTTATCTTGTGGAGAAGTAGGGCTTCCTATGACAAATTCAAAACTAATCCTTCCTTGTGGAATTTATGGAAGATGGGAAAGTAAATGAGGAAAGTAAAAGTATTATATGAAGACAATCATATTATCGTAGTAGAAAAGCCAGTTAATATTCCGTCACAAGGGGATAAAACGGGTGATGTTGACATGCTTACGATTATCAAAGAGTATTTAAAAAACAAATATCAAAAGCCGGGAAACGTGTATGTGGGATTGGTTCATCGTTTAGATAGACCGGTTGGTGGAGTTATGGTATTTGCGAAAACTTCTAAGGCTGCAGCAAGACTTAGTGAGCAAGTAAGGGAAAAAGAGTTACAAAAAGTTTATTTAGTGATTGCCAATGGAAAGATGGAAGAAAAGAAGCGGTCATTTGGAAGATTATCTTTTAAAAAATGAAAAGGCTAACATGAGTAAAGTTGTAAAAGAAGGAACGAAAAATAGCAAACTGGCTAGTTTAGATTATGAAGTTTTAAAATATGATGAAACATTAGATTTATCTGTCTTAAAAATTCAATTACATACAGGAAGACATCATCAAATACGTGTACAACTATCGAGTAGAAATCACAGTATTTATGGTGATCAGAAATATGGAGGAAGGGGACATGGAAAGCAAATTACGCTTTGGGCATATCAATTAAGAATCATGCATCCTGTTAGGAAAGAAGAAATGATTTTTACTTCTCTTCCAGAGAAAAACGGAAGTTGGAAAATATTAGAAGGAATAAATGAGCTTTCTAGTTAAGAAACTTCATAGGAACTGTTATTATGAAAATAGGGAATATTTTACCATATCAGTGGTATGATATTCTCTATTTTTTTACTTTTTCTTCTTTAAAATCTCAAAAAATATTATGTAAACTTTATAAAACAACAAAAAAATGATTTGAAAATAAAAAAATCGACTTTTTATATAGAATTTTGCATGTTTGATATAAAAAAACAGTTTCGCTCTTGAAAACATTGTAAGATAAAGACAGTTAAGAAAGGGAGAAACAATGGTAGAAAAAATATGTAAATGGATTGTAGATAAAATGCGAAAAAAAGTACCGATGGATGATGAAAAAGAGGAAGTAATTTTATACGGCATTCAGCTTATTGTAGGGGAAATTCCAAAGATATTCTTATTATTTATTTTAAGTTTCATTTTAGGAATTGGATGGTACGTTTTATTTGCTTTTATTGCACTGATGCCATACAAAGGAGTATCAGGGGGATTTCATTTAAAAAGTCATTTAGGTTGTATTATAGGAACCTGTTTATTTTATTATGGCAATGTTTACCTAAGTAAATTCATTGTCATGGATACAGTAACAAAATATATTGTAACAGCAGTTGTTTTCCTATTTGGAATTGCAATGGTGACCTTATATGCGCCAGCAGATACAGAAAATTTACCAATCTTAACAAAGAAGGAAAGAAGAATCAAAAAGACGTTATCTTACATTTTTTTAGTGTTAACTTTAGTAGCAGCAATCTTTATTCAAGAAAGAGTACTTTCAAATATATTAATTATTGGAGTATTCATCCAAAGCCTATTTATTACTAGAGTTGCGTATAAGCTTACTAATAATAAATATGGTTACGAAGCTTATCAAGAGTAATAATACATTAGCCGGCAATGTTTTATTATATATAAAATCAAAAGAGGAGGAGATTATTATGTTAAAATTTTTAGCTAAAATAGCAGAAAAATATGCAAAATCAACAAATACAACATGTGTATTCATGAGTATATTACATCAACCAAAAATGCCTGCATCTTTAATTAAAAAAGACTAATATATAAAAACCCTAAAATAAAATAACAAAAAACGACAAAAAAAATATGAGAAAAAGAGGAAGATTTAATATATAATCTTCCTCTTTTGGAGTAATTTATTAATAATAAATTTCAAATTGCTGTTTAAATAGCTCTTTATTTTTGGTTGTAAATAAATTTAGATTGTTATTTTTCTTTAAAATCTCTCTTACTTTCCATAATCCAAGTCCTGAATGATCTTCTTTACTGGTAACATCTTTTTCAAATATTTTATCTATATTAACATTTTTATTCATATAAGTATTTTCAATGATTACTACAATTCTGTGTTTAGTATCTTCTTTTCTAAAGACAACATTAATTTTTTTCTCTTCACATTCTGAGGCAGCTTCAATAGCATTATCTAATAAAATACCTAAAATTCTAGTAAATTCATATATTTTCATACGCTTTTCTATTTCATTTAAATCTAAGAAAATATCTAAATTAATCGTAATATTTAATTCATCTGCCACATAATATTTTGTAGCTAAAATATTGTAGATAGCAGGATGATTAATTACATTAGGATTTAATGAATATAAGTTATTTGTTTTTTTACAATCAATTAATAATTGATTATAATATTTTTCTAAGCCATCTAAGTCTTTAGTTCTAACATATCCACCAATACTATTTACAATGTTATCAAAATCATGTTTAAAAGAACGAACAGCATTATGAAGAACTTGCTGTGTATGAATGGTAAGTTGCGCTCCTTCTAAATCACGAGCGGTAATTTCTAGTTTAGAAGAACTAATAATACTAAAAATACTGGTAAAGAAATACGCAATTATTACAATAATACTGATAATAGTGATTAATATTGGCATTGAATCAGTAAAAAACATTACCAAATAGAATTGCATAAATAAAATAATTACCATTAAAATGCAGTTTAGAATTATATATAGTTTACTCTTTCGATGTAAATTGTCGAAAATGGTAATGTTTAACTTAAAATATTTTATTATTAGAGTTAATATCCACATTATCAAATAAATTAATAAACTAGAAGAAATTCTGTATATAGGAATACTTAAAATTTGTTCAATTGTAACATTAAATATAGTACAAATACCATTAATTAATATTGTATCCAAAATAGAAGTTACAACTAAAACACTAACTTCAGCTAATATAGTTTTAATAAGTGTTGGTCTAAAAGAAAAATATATAAAAAGTGGCCAACGAATAATATTAACAAAAACCGAATACTGTTCAGGAATTAAAAAGTTTATGACATGCCCGATGATGGAATAAGATAAAACATAAATCAATTTTTGCTTTTTAGTAGAGTGAATATTTAAAAGCGTAGTGAAAAAAAGCATACCGATATATGCATCTAAGAATCCTAATGGAATAAGTAATATTTTAACCAACCCCTCATTCGATGTAGTGATTGCCGTCCAAATGTTTTGAAAAATTTCCATGATTTAAAACCTCCATAAAATTATTTTTGTATTTAGGTCCAATGTAACATTTATCGTTACTAGAAAATGAAACGATATTTTGCAATGAATCTATATCTGTTATTTTATTGATATTTACAATATAGGATTTGTGACATCGAATAAATTGTTTGGGTAATTGATCTTGAATTTTACTGAAAGAATTATAAGTGACGTAATCTCTAGTATCTGTGTGAAAAATTAACTTCATACCATCTTTTCGAATAAATTTTATGTTCTTCTCAGGAATAATTGTTTTATTATTATTTAATCTAATATACTTTTCTTTACTTTCTGTTATATCATCAAATAATCTTAAAATTGTCTCTTCCAGTTTTTCAAGAACTAGAGGTTTCGGAAGATAATCAAAAGTTTTGTATTTATAAGCAACCAGTCCAAATTCAAGATGTCCTGTAATAAAAATTATATAAATGTTTTTATCCTGCTTTCTGATAATTTTAGCCATTTCCAAACCGTGAAATAGAATCCTTTAAATCAATATCTAAAATAACTACATTTATTGGATTATGCTTTAAATAGTCTAAGGTTTGGGAAGAACTAGTTGAACTAAAAGCAATTTGACCGTCTAAATTATGTTTTAGCAAAATTGTATCTAGCATTTTGGAAAGTCTAGTAAGAGTTGGATGATTATCATCACATAATACAAAATTTAACATATTTTATCCCTCTTTTATCCTTCGCATAAAATAAACAAACAAGAAAATAGGTAATAAATAATTACCTTAATTTTCCAGTAACTAGCTATTAATATAATCTAAAATAAATTAATTGTCAATATTTTTTTATAAAAAGGGAAAAAACGTTAAAAGTGTCGAAAAATGTTTCAGAATAGGGAGAAACAAAGAAAAATAGTATTGGAAATTTCTTACAAGCGTTATAAAATTGTCAGAAAATGTTGCAAAAAGTCGTGTAATAAAATATAATTTGTTTATAAGAAAAAAGACATCTGGTAAAATGTCAAGATAAAATTAAAAAATATTTTAAATTTTTTTAAGTACATTGATAATAAAAAGA
>CANQVY010000109.1 GCA_947627405.1 uncultured Bacilli bacterium
AATCACTATCATACCAAGTAGGTGCTTGTATATGGATTACTTCAAACTTTTTAATCCATAAATCAGAAACCCCAAGTACATAGGTAAATGGAAGAATATGATAAAAATAAGACGGATTTTTTAAAACCATCGCTTCCAATTGATCTTTTTCTGCCGTTTCTAGAAAAGTTTTGAATCCTTGTATCTTTCCTAATATTTCATTTCCATACTTTGTCCTTTTTGGTAAATATTTAAAACAGAAGAACATACCAATAATACAAATAAGACCAACCATATACCCTAGTAAATACAATGGATCTTGCAATACGGCAGGTAAAACAATGAATAACCATGGAATTCCACCAAATCCTGATCCCCAAATAATCGCAAATATCTTCAAAGAAAAATCATTATTATTGAATAATATACTCAACATAACAGAAAAGCCAATGGCAGGAAAGGCCAGTGCAAAAGGGATTGAAAAAGGATCACTATAAGCAAGAAGTGGCAATATAGTAATTAAACAATAACTAACAATCATCATAAGTAGAACAAAAACCTTTTTATTAGAAGAACTATTTTCAAACAATTTCTTTTTATTTTCCTTTTTATTTATATTGGTTAAAATACGATTCATTGTAATATAAAATTTATCATATAAATCCACAGCCGTAACTTCATTATCGCTTTTAAATAAACCATTTAAGAAAAGTTGTTCGTTATAATTATCACCATCGTATTCTTTTAACTTTGTTATTTTAAAATTAGCTTGTTTTGAAAATAATGATTTACTATTCGTTTCAGAAATTTTAATATATCCTTTATTTGCTAAATAAATAAGAAGCGAAGTTACATCTTTTTCCTTAACTTTTCCATGATATAGAAAACTTACTTCTAAACTATTAAATCCTTCTGGTGGATAGAACTCCACTGTTTCAACAACGGAATCGTCTCGGCCAAATTTGTACCATAAAAATAGAGAAATAAGTAAACATCCTATTGGAATCAAAAATAGAAATAAATCGAAAAAATTAACTGTTAACCCAGCCCCAACAAAATAGCCTTCCTCTAATTGACATCTTATAGTCACGGCCTCACCTGGTTGTAAAACATCGTTATAACTTCCTGTAATTTTAAAGTTTGATACCGAATAACTAATCTTCTGATTATCCGTTAATCCTTTTTTCCCAGAAGAAAAACCCAACTGACTTTGATCAAATTCTTTAGGCATTGTAATTGTAAAATTAAAATTACCAATTACAGTATCCCAATCCGTTCCAATTAAATTATAATAAAGCTCATCATACTTTTTACTAGAATCTTTTCCAATATTATAAGTATATTTAATAATATACGTTTCTTCGCCTGTTAAAGTTTTATTCTCATCTCCTATTTGAATTTTATAATTTCCGCCTCCCTTCGAAGTGGTATAAGGATGATCTACCGTTAGGTTTGTAATTTGTACCCTGTTTTTTGATGTCGTTCCATCTAATCTTGTCACTTTGTTTTTTAATGGAAGCGTCCTATAAATGCCATGTTTAGGCGTATTAAAATAAACAGTAATCTCCTCTGTAATATCAAACGTATTATTTTCATTTACAACCATGTCGATATTGTAACGATCGATAACATAATCATAAGAAGAATAAAGACTACTTTGGCTTGGAGTTATGCTATAAGCATGTACTTTATCAACACAAAATTCCATTAAAAAAAGAAAAGAGGCAATAACAAATAAAATTTTTCGAATTCTTTTTTTCATATTTACTTCTCCTTTATAATTTTACCTGTACATTTTTTCTTTCATCTTCTAAAGCTTCAAACATTTTATAAGATTGAAAACCAAATAATTTTGCTACAAGATTGCTAGGTACCATTTGAACTTTATTATTCATAATACGAACCGTACCATTGTAATATTTTCTTGCATTGGCAATATCTTCTTCAATTTGCTTTAATTTATCACTTAAATCCTGAAAATTAACATTTGCTTTTAAATCAGGATAAGCTTCACTTAATGCCATAAGTTTGTTTAGTTGTGAAGATAACTTTTCATTTTTATCAATTTTATCATTGGTCTTCATATGATCATAAATTTCATTTCTTAATGAAACAATCTCTTTAAAAGTTTCTTTTTCATGTTTGGCATATCCTTTGACAACTTCTACTAAATTAGGAACTAAATCCCATCTTTTTTTCAAATACACATCCATAGTAGAAAAAGCTTCTTCTACTCGATTCTTATAAGTAACGAAACGATTATAAGTAATAAAAATATATAAGAAAAGAAGAAGAAGGAGTGCCATAAGTAAATAAATCCACATATTCTCTCCTCCTATTTATTGATTGATATTGTTTTGATTTTGACCATTAGCATTTGGTACTACTTGTTGATTGATCGATGGTTGTACATTGTTTTGTGGCATAGGTTGCTGATTCATATTATTCATAGGTTGTGGCGTAGGTTGAGATGCTGTTGGAAAAATGTTTTTCTTTTTGTTTTTATTTTTCACAATCATAAAAATTATTAAGGCTAATAAAACCACACCTACTCCTGATGCAATACCTATAATTAGCATAGAAGATACTCCACTAGATTTAAAACGAAATTGGATATCTTCTGTTTTTGTTAAATCCCATGTTAATGTTTTTTTATCACTGCTTACTTCTGTTGCATTATGACTGATCACTTCTGTTGGTAAAGTAACTTCAAATTTAAGATCAAACATATTCTTCATAGTATCTGCATCAAAATCTGATCCAAATAAATCATTTAAATCATCTTCTGATGAAGTATCCGCATCATTGTCGAAAGACCAATCACTATCGGTATCATAAGTATCTTCTTCACTATCTACATCATTCATAAGATCATCTGTATTAAAAACAAAATGAGCTGAATAAACATTATTCTCTACAGAAAATAAATTTTTATTTGTAATTTTTTTACCTGAAAAAAGATCTGTCATATCTATTTTTTCATCTTTTTTTGCATGACTTAACGATTCTAAACTTCCTAATGACTTTGTTAATTTATATCCTGTATAACCATCTTGTTTATAATTTTCTACTGTATATCCAGAATTTTTATACTCTTCCGTTGGATCTTCACTTTGTTCTTGTTCTTCTTCCATTTGTTCATAAAGACTATCTTGTAAAGCAACAATGGTTGTAATCTTTACATCACTTTCTGTAATGTTCATATTGGTATTTAGCTTAACACATCCTGTTAATAGTATCATTCCTATCATTATAATAAATAATTTAAAACTTTTTCCTATCTTTTTCATATAAACTCCTTTTCTATTTTATATATTCACTATACCATATTTTTTAAAAAGTAGGCATTTATTTATTATCTTTATTATTTATTCTCTTTATATTTTACAATTATTTCACACTTTTAAATTTCTTATAACTAATTAAGAATACTAAAAATACGAAAACGGCTACCCCAACACATATTAAAACATTTACATCTGCAGTTTTAGGGTTTTTTACACTTGTAGAAACGGTATATGCTTTATCAGAAATATTATATGTTACATCATTACTTAGTAATGCTTTTCCATCAACATCATTTCTTCCCATTAAAATAGTAATATCCTCCACTTGTCTATATTTACCATTTTTTGTATCCAACGTCGTATATGCATAATAATAAGAGCCTGCTTTTACAGAATAATTTCCTAAAACATGATTGTTTCCAACATCTCCTAAAACAGTAGAAAAAGTAGTCCCATTTGATGCATTCTTTCCATAATTTAATAACTTTTCTATCGCACCTGCCTCGCCTTTTGCAAGTGAATTTATAATATCTGAATCATTAATAATACCAATTTTTGTATTTGCTTTTATTTCTTCTGTTCCTGTTGCAAATTGACTAAGCACATGCAAATTGCCAGATAGAAAATATAATTGATATCTCTTTGTTAGCTCAGGAATCCCTGTTTTATTAATTTTTCCATAATATAGTTTTTGATCACAGCTTGCTGGTGATATATATTTGCACTTGGCTACATAAACATGTTCATATCCCTCTAAAATATTATAAGAATCGTAAATATTTATAGTATTATTTCCTCTATCATCACCTACTGGTATTCTCCATCCTGGATAAGCATCTAAATCATCATAATGAGGAACTGAACTTATATCAGGTACATCCTCTTTTTTATCTGTAAAATAAAAATAATACCGTGTATCTTCTTCATTAATTACAGGTAGTTCTGGAAATTTAATATCAATTCTGGAACTATCCCATTCATAAACTGGTGTTGTCTCCACAATTTCTGTTGCCCTTACTCCCAGTGGAAGTAAAAGTATTCCTATCATATATAATAAACTTAAATAAATCTTCTTTTTCATAATTTCACTCCTTATCTTAGTTTGATAATATCATTTACCCCCCCCGAGTCAAGAACTTTCGAGTTTTTTTGACAAATAAAATCTACTTTACGTAAACACTTTTTTCGTAAATTATTTACTTAACGTCACGTTTTTTATCTATCGTGACGTTACCCTTTAACTATCAAGGGGAAAAATCTTTT
>CANQVY010000110.1 GCA_947627405.1 uncultured Bacilli bacterium
CCTTCTTTGTATCATAAAAACTTAGCTACTCGTATCAAACTTATTTCTGGAATGAATATTACCGAAAATCGTTTACCCCAAGATGGAGCAATTAAAGGACAAATAAAAAATATAGACGTTGATATGCGTGTTTCTTGCTTACCAACAAATGAAGGAGAAAAGATTGTTATTCGAATTCTTGACTATTCAAAAAGTTTAGAAGGAATCGAAAGTCTAGGCTTTTCCAAAATTAATTTTGAAAAATTAAAAAAGATGATCACTGTTCCAAACGGAATTATTTTAGTAACTGGTGCTACAGGAACAGGAAAAAGTACAACCACTTATTCCATCTTACAAGAATTAAATAAAGAAAACACCAATATTATTACAGTAGAAGATCCTATAGAAATGAATATCGAAGGAGTCAATCAAGTACAAGTTAATAGTGAAATTGGTATGACTTTTGCTTCGGCTTTACGTTCAATTTTAAGACAAGATCCAAATATTATATTAATTGGAGAAATTCGTGATTCTGAAACAGCTCAAATTGCAATTCGAGCATCAATTACCGGACATTTAGTTTTATCAACGATCCATACAAACAATTCGCTAACTACGATAGAAAGACTAATTGATATGGGAGTTGAAAGATATCTTTTATCCACTTCTCTAACAGGAATTATCTCTCAAAGATTAGCTAGAAGAATGTGTGAAAAATGTCGAATAAAAAGAGAAACAACAGAATATGAAAAAAAAGTATTTAAAAAAACACTGGGAAAAGAAATACAAGAAATATATACCGTAAACACAACAGGATGTCAAGAATGTAATAATGGCTATAAAGGAAGAATTGCAATTCAAGAAGTATTATTAATCAATGATGAAGTTCGAGAAGCCATTAATTCTGATATTGACAGAGATGAATTAAAGCGATTAGTATATAAATCCGATGTAATTACTATGCTGCAAGATGGACTGGAAAAAGTATTAGAAGGTTTAACCACTTTTGATGAAATCTATAAGATTATTGATATTGATGATGAAATCGATGATGAGGATGGAATCTATTTAGCCAAGGCAATTGCCAGCAATCAAGGAACTATCAATCAACCACCACAAGAGGATAAACCTGTAGCAAATCCAATGAATAAAACTATAGAAAATAATGAAAAAGAAAGTAATCCTATAAATGAAGAAAAAGAAGAAATTATTTAATTCTTCTTTTTTTAATGAAACAATTGTAGAACTTCTTGATGAATTTCTTCGATTGTTTTTAATCGATCTTTTGTCACGCATTCAATTGTTTGCCAATTATAGATTTTTGAAAGTTCAATATAAGCTTTTTCAGATTGTTCCATATAAGCATCATTTTTTTCATGATCATCTAGGAAAGCCCTATTCTTTTTTAATTTTTTAGAATATGCAAGTGGCATATGTAAAAAAATAGTTTGATCAGGTTTTGGCAAAGCCAACAATTCATATTCCAATTTATCAATAAACTGATAAATGGCTTGCCTCTTTTCTTTTTCTAACATTTTACTTCCTTGATGAGCCATATTAGAAGATATATAGCGATCCAAAATCAAATAATCATTATTCTCTTTTGCCTTTAAAATTTTATCTAAATGATAGCGTCGATCGGCAGCATAATATAATGAAGCAATTTCTGGAGAAACATTAACTGCTCCTTCTTTAAACAAACAAGGCCCTATTTCCTCTTTTCCTAAATAATCCCCTCCAACAATTTTTCCTGTTGGACTATCATAAACGGGAAAGGAAATTGTCTCCACCTGATATCCTTCTTTTTTTAATGCTTCGCAAAGCAATTTGCTCTGTGTTTCTTTTCCAGAACAATCCGTTCCTTCTATTACAATAATCTTACCCATAAATCTCTCCTACCCAATAATATTATTTTCTTCATCAAAAGAAAACTCAATACATTTTCGGCTAGCCAAAAAATCACACATATGAACAAAATTTTGATATTTTGTATGAGGCTTTTCTAACACTTCGTTTCCATCATAATCGGTTGTCCAAGGCCCCATATGAGTTTTAATACAATCTTCAATAAATTTTCGTTTTTCATCAGTAAAATGAAGAACATTTTTATTTTCCTCGATAAATTCTGTCGCTAAAATAGGGTGATCAAATTTTGTATACTTACTTTTTTCTTTTCCTAATTTCAATCCATCATGCAAAAGCAAGGCTATAAGCATTAAATCCTTTTCATCATTTGTATACTTATCACCAATTACAGGGTTATTTAATAATTCATATCCAATTCTCACCGCAGCCTTCGTATGTCGTAGTAAACCTTGTTCTCCTTGTGCATACTTAGGATGATATTTCCCAGTAGAAGCCGCAGGAATTTCAAAAAAATAATCAGGGAGAAGATCAATCAATGTTTTTAAATCTTCCCTAAAACTTTCTTTTTGAATGTAATTTATTTCTCTTTCAAACCTTTTACTTTTTTCCATAATTACCTCCTAAAAAATGCACTAAAATAGCATTAGAAACATAAATTTTATCTTTTGGAATAAAAATAAATTGTCCATTATCGATTAATAATCCATTTTTTATCATATTCATTATATCAAATTTTTCATCAATCGTTAAGTGATATTTTCTATAGAAATCTTTTTTATTTACCCCTTCTTTCTTTCGAAGCCCTAAAATCATCTCATAAACCATTTGATCTTCTTTATCCACCTTTTCTTTTTCAAAAAGGAAATGCCCACGCAAATAGGTATTTATACTTTTAGTATTTGTATATCGAATATTTCCTATATATCCACTGGACGAAAGACCAAATCCATAATATTGTTCATTATTCCAATAAGTTAAATTATGTTTTGATTGTTTTCCCTTTTTACAAAAATTACTAATTTCATAATTAAAAAATCCATGGCTTTCTAAATACTTTCTAATAAAAGAATACATTTTGAAATCCAAATCATCATTTATTCTTGTATAATGATCAATGTAAAGTTTGGTATGTTCTTCTATCATTAAGGAATAAGTAGATATATGATCAATCTCCAATGAAAAAATCAGATCTAAATCTTGCTTTAAATCCTTAAGAGTTTCATTTTTAAAACCATACATAAGATCAACGTTGATATTGTGAAATCCTAATTTTTTACATAATTTTATTTTTTGACTTATCTGCTCATAGTTACTTTTTCGATGGATGATTTTTAAAAACTTTTGATGAAAGGTCTCTATTCCAAAACTCAATCGATTCACCTTGTTTTGTCGCAATAAACTTAATTTTTCTTCGCTACAAGTATCAAAATTCGCTTCAAAAGTAAATTCTAATTGTGAACTTGTTTCAAAGCAAGAAACGATTTGAAATAGTTTTTTTAATTGTTGAATTGTAAGACAACTTGGGGTCCCTCCTCCGATATAAATAGTATCAAGTTTTTCACCTTTATAATTTTCTTTTATTTCTTGTTCCAATATTTTTAAATATTGATCTACCAACTTTTCATGATAAAACATTTTACAAAAATCACAATAAGAACAAATATCTTTACAAAACGGAATATGTATATACGCACTTTTCATAAAATTACCTCAACATCATTTTCTCATGCAAAAAAAGCAATGATATGTTCACTATTCTTTTTCATTTCAACCTTTAAAATTTTTTATCCATACATTTATTCATCAAAAGCTAATGAAAAATATAAGGGGCTTGATAAGGCATTGTAAATTCTTTTTGATACACCTTAGAAACTTCTTTTATAAGGTTCTCTTTTTTTTGTAAAGTTTCCTTATTAAGCCAAATAGACACTTTTCCCAAATGAACTGGATTTTGAATTTGCCCTTTTTTATTTAAATTACAATCGATAATTAATTCATCTGTATAAATTTCTGGAACAAACACTATAGAACCATATACTTTATTATTTTTATGAAATAAATATTCAAAATCAATAGAAAGCTTCTTATTTTTACTCACATCATAAAGAAAATAATTTCCATTTTGATAAAGAATAGCCGTCGTATCATTTACATCATCATAGGCATCAAAATGCATTTCATATTGAGTTGGAACCAAACAATCCTCTTGAATTTCAAATTTCGTTTTTCTTAAATCAATTAAATAAAAATCTTCATCTTTTACTCCATAGATCGCTTTATGATTTTTAAAAATAGTTATAACTGAAAAATCATCTTTTTTTATTGCACAAGACATAGGTACAACAAGTTGATAATTTTCATTGATTACTCCACTATAATATACCTCATCTAGAGCAAAATAAATTGGACAATAGCCATGTTCAAATTTTAAATCATTGCTATCAATTGGAAATGAAAAATTCTGATTTTTATATTGAACTTTAAAAATTAGAGTCATTTGTCATCCACCTTCAATACACTCAAGAATGCTTCTTGAGGAATTTCTACACTACCAACCATTTTCATTCTTTTCTTTCCTTCTTTTTGTTTTTCTAACAATTTTCTCTTACGAGTAACATCTCCACCATAACATTTCGCTAAAACATTTTTCCGCATTGCTTTT
>CANQVY010000111.1 GCA_947627405.1 uncultured Bacilli bacterium
ATGTCCAGTATTCATGGCTTGTAGCATATCAAAGGCCTCAGCACCACGAGTTTCTCCTACAATGATACGATCCGGTCGCATACGAAGAGAATTAATGACTAAATCTCGAATTGTAATTTCTCCTTCACTTTCATAATTCATCTTTCTTGTTTCCAAAGAAATTACATGTTTTTGTTTTAACTTTAATTCAGCAGCATCCTCGATCGTAATAACTCTTTCATCATTTCCTATAAAACTACTTAAGATATTTAAAACAGTTGTTTTTCCTGAACCTGTCCCACCACAAATCAATATGTTTAGCTTTCCATGAACACAAGCTTCTAAAAAACGAGCCATATAAGGAGTTAAAGTTCCATTTCGAAGCAAATCTTCTATATCGGACAAACTCTCTTTAAATTTTCGTATAGTTAAAATAGGTCCGTTTAAACTTAAAGGAGGAATGATTGCATTAATTCTAGATCCATCTGGAAGACGAGAATCAACCATTGGATTGGCTTGATCAATCGTTCTTCCTAAAGGTTGAACCATTCTTTGAATTGTTCTTAAAATATGTTCTTTATTGATAAAAGAAATGGTCTCATCCTTAGCTACTTTACCATCAATTTCTATATAGATATCATCGGGACCATTAACCATTATTTCCGTTACATTTTTATCATGAAGCAATTCTGTAATTGGCCCATAACCATTAATTTCATTATCAATTAAATTAAATATATGTGTTCTTTCTAAATTGGATAAATCATATCCCTCCAAAGTTTTATCAATTTCTTCATTAATATATTCATTTAAGTCTTTTTGATCTGGTACTTTATTATCGATAATATTTTGAATAATACGACTTCTTAAATTATCAAGCAATTTTTTATCTTTAAAAATTTCATAATCATTGATTTCTTCAACAGGAGCTTTCGTTATCGTACTGTAACTAAACTCTTCTTTTAAACTTTTCTTAGCCACACGAATCACTCCCCTTTATATATTGTTTCAATCATATCTTCTAAATGAGCGTAATCTCTTTTTCCATGATTTTTAATTTGTGCAATGAGTCCTTTAAAATTTCCATTGATCAAATATTTATCGATATTAGCAATATGCATAGTTTTTCCTAATGTATAATCAATATTTGTCTTTAAGATATGTTTAATATCAAATAAGGAAAAATAATCTTTTTGGAAATCTATAGAACGATTAACAATTACTTTTAAATTGTTGAATTCAATATCTTTTAAAATGGAAATAAAATTTTTTGCATTTTTAATATCCATGAAATCATTGGTAACAATATAAAATATAACGTCAGATAAATCCATAGTAGTTATACTTAAAAGATCAAGAGAATGAGAAGTATCAATTAATATCGCTTCATATTTATAGATAACACTATTTAATAGAATTTCTAAATATTTAGAATCAATCTTAGAAGATTGTCTAGGATCTTTTGGTGATGGAAGAACATCAACATATTCATTATAAGGAACAATATATTCATCAATTCCCTTATAACGATTGTTTTCTAAGTCATCCGTCACATGAAAAATAGTTTTATCTTGTGAAATATTTAAATCAAGTGCAATCGCTCCACCATATAAATCTAAATCGATCAATAATGTCTTTTTCTTTTTTTCTTTTAGAATATTACTAAGTATAAGTGTAATAATGGTTTTTCCTACTCCACCTTTTGTCGAGCATACTGTCATTATTTTTCCTTTTTTTAAAGCCATATTATCCCTTCTATTCTTCTATCTTTTTAATTTCTTTTGTTTGGATATTTCCCATATAAGAAGATTTTATAGTATAATCTTTAATTCCTACAATACGCCCAAATAAAGATTGAATCTTTTTGGACAGTTGAATTTGTATTTCTTGTTGATCCATCTTCAAGGCATAAATTTGAATCTTTTTATCATTGTTATAAATATAATCCTTTATTTTTTCTTCCTCTTTTTCTACATGATCCATTTTATATTGAATGACCATTTTGTTTAAATCATCCAACTTATTTTTTTCATAAAACAATAAAGAAGTATCTACTAAATAAGCAAATAACAATAAAAATATGGGAAGTAAAAGAACAAAAATAACAAGTGTCTGCCCTTTATTATTCATAGAGTACCTCTCGAGTCACATAAACTTCATAAGGATCCGACAAAATCAGATTAAGCCCTGGAGTAAAAAGATCCACTTTTTCAATTACCTTCACCGTTGCATATTTATTTTCTTTATATTGAATCTCTACTGTAACTTTTTCTTGACTATTTTTATTTAACTGTTGAATAACTTCATCATATGTTTTTCCTGATTCCAAGAATGATACGGCATCATTCATCTTCGTTTCTAGGTGATTTTTTGCATAAATAATTCTACCTACATCAATACTTAAAAAAATCAAGAAAATGAAAATAGGTAAAATAAGTACAAATTCGACTAACGCTTGTCCCCTTTGATTCGTTAACATCTATACCACCCCTATTATCATATAAAATTATACCATAAGTGAAGAAGAAAAATAAAGCTTATTTGCAAAGTTTTTTATAAAAAAGAAAGAGAAATTACTTTATAATTTGAAACTTCTACATTCCTATTTAATTTTTTTTATTTTTTTTCATTTTTTTATTGACAAAACACCCTTTGATGAGTATTATAAACATTACCAATTCCCAAATGGCGAATTGGTCGCTAGTATCACACTAGCCAACCCCTTTTTATTCTTTTTATGAAGCTGCCCTTCAGGGGGTGCAGCTTCTATTTTTTTTGAATTTGATAGCAAATCAACGACAAATATTGACATTTTTCTTTAAAATCATTATGCTTATGTTAAGGTAAAAATAGGTGGTTGTATGAATGATACACAAAAAATATTGGATAGAATATGTACAAGAAAACCAAATAAAACTTACCGTAATCAAAAAGAGCAAATCTATTTGGCTTTATATTATTATTTAATATATCATGATAATTCTTTATTTTATAATTCTATCGATAGACAAAAAATAACAAATTTGTCTCCCTTTTTATTAAAGAGCCTTCTAATTAAAAACATAATCACTGTATATCATATGAAAAAAGATGCCTCTTTAAATACAATTACCCATGTGAATAAACACCCTATAGATTTCAATGAAGAAGAATTAGAATTTAGTATTTCTACTATGTTTGAAAAAGGAGGAATACAAGCCGTAGATATATATATAAATACTTTTCAGGATCTACCAATGAAATGTATTAAACATTTTATTTCCTCTCGATATTTACCAAAAAAAATAAACAAAGAAAGTATCAATCAATATATAGAAACACATGATCAACTAAATTTCGCATTTAGGGCAATTGATCGTTATTATCAAAACTTAACGACATTCGAAAATAAAAAGAAATAGAAAACGGCAATCTCCATTTTCTATTTTTGTTTGCTTTGATAATTCAATTCATTCAAATAATCGTATCGATCAACAGCAGCCTGTTTGTTGTCTTGTAAAAGTTCTTCATAATGTTCTTTGTTGAAAGCTTTTAGTTTTCTATATCGATCTTCTCCTAATAGGAAATCAAAATATTCATCAAAATCAGCTTTTGAATCCAAATAAAATTTTTGTTCTTCTGGATTGTAATGAAAAAGTGGAAAATAGCCTGATTTTGTTGCTTTCTTCTCTTCATCCAAAGTTTTCATTCCTTCTACGATTTTATGAGCAATACAAGGCGCATAAGCAATAAGAATAGAAGGACCATTATAACTTTCCGCCTCTTTAAGAATTTTCAAAGTATGCATTGGATTGGCTCCAAGATTAATAGAAGCCACATAAACATTTGGATAGGCTAAAGCCATTTTAGCTAAATCCTTTTTAAGAGTCTTTTTTCCATTATATGCAAACTTAGATACACTTCCCTTATGGCTCGATTTAGAAACTTGCCCTCCGGTATTTGAATATAATTCCGTATCCAAAACCAAAATATTAACATTTTCATTCGTACTTAAAACATGATCAATTCCCGAATAACCAATATCATAGGCCCAACCATCTCCTCCAACTAAAAAGTAAGTTCTAGGCATAATAAAGGCTTTTAATGGTTTTAATTCTTCAAGCAAAGAATGATCAATTATATCATAAAGTCTCTGAGCATTTTCAACACTTAAATCATTTAAATAATTAAAGTAAATATCATATTCTGTACCTGTCAAATCTAAATTCTCTTTAATTATGTTTCTTATTCTTTCTTTAACTGTATTATCGGCAATTTTCATTCCTAAACCAAACTCTGCATTATCTTCAAATAAAGAATTGGCCCATGGAACAGAATAAGCCGTAACTGGCGAAGAGGCCCCATAAATAGAAGAACATCCAGTGGCATTCGCAATAACCAATCGATCTTTAAAAAGTTGTGTTAATAATTTTAAGTAAGCTGTCTCCCCACATCCAGCACAAGCTCCAGGAAATTAAAATTTAGGTCTTGAGAATTGACTTACTTT
>CANQVY010000112.1 GCA_947627405.1 uncultured Bacilli bacterium
TTCAATATAAAATTGAATCAGGGTTTTAATGATACTCTTTTTAAACTGTCTACTTTTACTTGACTAGTTCAAATGATCTCTTTTTTTATTTGATTACTCTATCAGATTTATTTTAATGGCAATCTTGTTACAAAGGATACGTAGTTTTTTCCATCGGCGTGTTCTAAATCACATTTTGCATTTGTATATCCTGTAATGTATAATTTATTCTTTTTATTCATAATTGAAGTGTATTGATAAGTTTTATTTTTATCTTCTTCTTTATTTTCAATTAATTTTAAGTTCATGTCATATTGTGCATAAATAGCTTTGTTATTATAGTGTGTAATCTTTTCTTTTGATAATTTTTCATTAATATAAGAAGAAACGCCTACTACATAAATATTATTTTTATAAATTACTAAATCATTCCATTGGGAAATATTTTTTTCTTGACCATATTGTGTATATTTTATCATTTTACCTTCTAAATTTGCTAAAACAAGTAAGGCCGTATTGGTCCTGTTTTGAACATACTCACTTTGCTTAAAAGATCCTATGAATATTAGATTATTTCCTTGTCTTTTCACTCTAGAAAGTCCATTATTTCCGATGTTTTCATATTCTTTTTTCCATTGAAATAAACCATTTTTATTATATTGAGCAACAATTCCCGTAGAAGCATCTTTACTACCTACTACGATATAACCATCACTTGTCTCTATTACATCATTAAAAGATCCTGTTTTATTATCTCCATAGTATTCTTTCCAAATCATTTTTCCATTTTTATCATACTTTAATAATAAAGCTCCTGCTTTTTCTTTCCCAGTTTCTATACTGGCATATGTACTACTGCCTACCACTATATAACCATCTTGTACAGTAATTACTTTATTGTATTTTGTATTTGTTAAATTTTTATATTTTCTCTCCCAATTTATATTTCCATTTTTATCATATTTTACGATGAGCCCTTCCGTTTCCTCTTTCTTATATTCCCTACTTGTTCTTTGATAAAATCCTACGGCAAGGTATCCATCTTCATTTTCTAAACCATCCATGAACAATCCATTATATCCACTTTTATATTTTATTTCCATCTGTAAATGATCATTATCGTCATAAATAGCCATTCTAGGTTTTTCATATTTCCCTGATTTCGATTGTAAAGTACTATATTTAAAATTACTACTTCCTACAATGATATATCCCTCTTGTGTTAGTACAATTCTTTCATTAAACTCTTTGGCTATAGTACTTACTGATTCATGAATCGATTTAAATATTACATAGCAAAACTCTAAGAGCAATGTAACAATAATGGTTATTATAAATAGTTTTAGGATGTATTTTAATTTTGTTTTATTTATACTTTTTTTTACTTTTTTCTTTTTCTTTGGCATTATTAATTCTCCTTATATGTACTATCATAACATTTTTTTATACGAAAAAAAAGAAATATTAATTAAATTTTATTAAATAATATTTCTTCTTACCTCTACGTATCACTACATATTTTTCATCAATTGCATTCTCTTTTGAAACGATAAATTCCATATTTATTTTTTCTCCATTAACTGAAATGCTTTGATTATTTACAAATTCTCTAGCTTCCCTTTTACTTGTACATATAGAGGCTTCTACTAATAAATCAATTATATTCTTTTCCTCTTTTATTTCATAGCTAGGTACATCTTTAAAAGCTACCTCTATTTCTTTTTCATTTAATTCAGTAATATTTCCATTAAATAGAACTTCGCTGATTTTTAGTGCTCTATTATAGGATTCTTGCCCATGCAAATCAGTAATGATTTGTTTCGCAAGTTCTTTTTGGGCAATTCTTAAATGTGGTTGTTGCTTGTGTTGCTTCATAATATCTTCTATTTCTTCTAAAGTTAAGAAGGTAAATACTTTTAAATAATGATATACCATAGAATCGTCTGTATTAATCAAATATTGATACAACTCATAACTAGAGGTTTTCTTTTCATCTAGCCATAATGCATTTCCTTCACTTTTGCCAAATTTATTTCCTGCACTATCTAAAATTAATGGCATAGTAAAGGCATAAGCTTCTTTGCCTTTAATTTTTCGAATCAAATCAATTCCCGTTGTAATATTTCCCCATTGATCAGAACCTTCTACCTGCATAATACATCCCATTTTTTCATACATGTTTAAAAAGTCGTATCCTTGTATTAGCATATAAGAAAATTCTGCATAAGTTATTCCTGTTTCTAATCTTCGATTGATTATATCCTTACTAAGCATATAATTTACATTAATATACTTTCCAATATCTCTTAAAAAATCTAAATATTCGTATCCTTGAAACCAATCATAATTATTTACAAGTTTTGCCTTGCCATCAAAAATTTTATCAATTTGTTTTCTGATACATTCTATATTATGATCTAATGTTGGAATACTGATGATTTCTCTTTCTGCGGTAGGACGTGGATCTCCTATTCTACCAGTAGCTCCACCACACAATAGAATTGGTTTATGTCCCATTTTCATTAATCTTTTTGCGGTTATTAATGAAGAATAATGCCCTAAGTGAAGACTATCAGCAGTTGGATCGGTTCCCCAATAAAACGTAATACTTTCATTGTTAATTTTATTCTCAATTCCTTCTCCTGCGACATCTTTGATTAGTCCTCTCCATTTTAATTCTTCCCAGTTTGTCATATTTTCCCTCCTTATATATTATTAAAATAAAAAAGATTTATCCATAAGGACGAGTTCTACTCGCGGTACCACCTTATTTTATAAGATAAATCTTATACACTTTCTAACTTTAAAGCAGTTTTACTCATAAGCTCCACATATGTACCTTCCTTATATAAAAGTTTAGTTTGCACCTACCACTAAATCTCTATATTCTCTTTATATAATTCAATTATGCTTCATTGCTTTTCTACTTAAGATATTAACATATTTAAAAAAGGAAGTAAAGATTATTTTTTCTTGAACCATTTTTTATATTGTTTTGGGGTCTCTTCTTCTGTGTATAATTTATAACTTTTTCCTTCATTCGTTTCTGGATTAACTAAAAGAATGGATTTATATTCTCCCGCAAAAATATTAAATAATGCACCACTAATCTGATCATCAAATATTGTTTTTAAACTTCGAGCCCCTGTATCTAGTTTTTCGGCTTTTGTAGCAATACTATCTATAAATCCTTCTTCATAGGAAAATTCCACATTTAGCTCATCAAATAATTTCTTATATGTATTAAGAGGAGAAAGATTGGATTCTAGCAATATTTTCTTCAAATCCTCCTTTGATAAAGAATTCATCCTGATCACTTTTGAAAAGCGGCCAACTAATTCTTGCATCATACCATAACCTACTAAATCATCTGTGGTAATACTATCATAATTTTCCTTTTTCTTTATCCCAGAAAAGGCTCCTAATCCTACAATGGTTAACTTTGATGTGTCAAAAGTCATCTCATCAAAAAATAGCGTACTACCATCTAATAATTTTAATAAGGCTCTTTGTACACCAGATCTAGAAACCATTTTTTGTCCTCCTATTTCTGCAAGTTTATCAAACTCGTCAATAACTAGAATTCCCTTTTCAGCCTTTTCTTTATCTTTATCTGCAGCTAAATATAAATCTCTTAATAGATCTTCTACTTTTCTTCCAACATATCCAGTTTCTGCTAAAGATGTCGAATCTTCTATTACGATTGGCACATCATATGTTTTAGAAATTCGGGTTAGTATTTCAGTTTTTCCTGTACCCGTTGGACCCATTATTAAAATATTTTCTTTTAATTTTGCAATCATATCAGAATCTAAAGTAGAATTAATCACTCTTTGATTTTTAAATAAAGATGTCAATATTTTCATAATTTGTTCATCCTGTGATAAAATTGTCTTTTTTATATCTTTATACATAATAGAGATATCACTTTCTTCTTTCATCGAATCTTCATTAAATTCTTTAGATGTTTTCTTTTCATTAAATATTTTATCTGCTTCTGCAATAATAATAGGATCACTAATCTTTTCTATCCCCTTTTCAGTTTGAAAATAATATGCATGCTCAGATGAAAAATTTTCTATAATTTTATTTAGATCTTTTACTTCATTAAACATTGGTGCTAAATCAGGAATTAGCACTGTAACTTCACTATTAGAATAATTATTTAGTCTCATTTCTTTTCCAATATACTTTCCAGATACAGGGATAAATCTACTATTTTTTGTATATCCAAAACATCCTTCTTCTATTTTAAAAATACCTCTTAAACTTTTATCTATTTTTATTGTTTTTTTCTTTAGTACTAATCCAAATTCTAAATTCATTCTTTTTCCTTCTTTCTAAGTAGCATTTATTATACAGCAATGGTTACTGTTTTGCAATAAAAAAAAGAGAATCATTTTGAACTAGTCAAGTAAAAGTAGACAGTTTAAAAAGAGTATCATTAAAACCCTGATTCAATTTTATATTGAATTG
>CANQVY010000113.1 GCA_947627405.1 uncultured Bacilli bacterium
TCGTATTTTGTGGAGCTCCTGTATAAAACATAAAAGTATTAGCTCCATAACTTAAAGCTTCTTTTAAACTTCCTAACAATTGTGTATCTTTAGTAAAAGATACATGTGATCCTATAAACATCTACATCACCCCACTCATTGTACCATATTTATTCAAAAGAAAAAAGCTTGAATGCAAGCTTTCTTTATTTTCTTATTATGCTGTTGCTTTTTTTAGATTATCAAATGATAATATCGCAGTTTTTTCAATATTGAAATCAACAATATTTTCATTTTCCAAATTTGCCTCATTGACTAATTTGATTGCATTTTTCCCCGCATCATACAATTGAATATAATAGTCCAATTTATTGGTGTCTTTGTTTAGTAAAGCAAGAATATAACTATACTCATTATCTAACTTTTCTCCATAAGAACTTTGCGTATTTGATCCACTTTCAACATCAACATCTTTTACATGGATAATATAGCCACCTGTATAATTATCTGAAACAAAATTTGCGTTTCCCATTTTCTTCGTGTCAATGCTACTTATATTAACTTCTTCCCAAGCACTATTGCTAACAACTGGCATACCTGTGCTTGTAGATAAAGCCATATTTCTAGCTCCTGCTATCAAAGTTTGTGCACTGGATCTAAAAGTATTTTGTCTTGAATTTCTAATAATACTAGATACACTTGGTATAGCGATTAACATAATAATTCCTAATATAACAATAACTGCTAACAATTCGATTAATGTAAAACCTTTTTTATTTAATTTTTTCATTTACAATCCTCCTTATTTTATAAATTAATTATATACTAAGATAAAAAGTAAGTCAATAATTATTTCGATGTTTTTCTCCTCATCAAAATCTTATTTAAAAGTATAGCAATTATAAAAGGAAACTATGTTGCTAGCTTGTTTTTTAATCATCTGATAACGGGTAACGGTAGCATCACTTAAATCATAAGGAGTTGTATCTTTATTATAAGAAAGAATATCAGGATTAAAAAATTGAGAAGACAATCCTTTCACTGCTCTTAGTTGATATTTTCCATCATTCATATAGATAACATAATAACGAATTGATCCATAAGATGCAGGTGTGTTACATCCATAAACCATAACAATTTGATATTGTCGATTATAAGGAGAAAAATCAATATTTTCTATTGTCATATATTTATATTCAGATTCAGAATAATAATAGCTACTTGGATGTTTCTTATTGATAATAAAGCCCTGATCAGTGTACCCTCTTTTTTGATCCTCGACTTCTACTTTTCGCATAATCTCCTTAGCATCATTTATAAAAGATTCTTTTTTATTTTTTTCTAAGACATTTACAGTACTCGGTACAGCTATTAACATAATTAATCCCAATACAGAAACAACGGCCAATAATTCGATTAAAGTAAATCCTTTATTTTTCATAACAACCACCTTTATTTACATGTTAATGTATATTTTTCATTATAATCCGTAATCATAGCAAATCGTTTATTACTAGAATCATTGATATCTTTAAAATTTCCAAGTGCGTTTTTATCTTTATTTGCTACTTGAATTGCCCCTTCTATGCTCTTTTGCCCATCGGTTAGATAAACAATATAATAATAATTTCCACCAATTGGACATTGTAATACTCTAGAAGATTCTAAATATTTAATATCATATGGAGATTTTTCAACATCTTGTGTATGAATTGTATAACAATTTTCATTTTCTTCTTGATTTAATGTATAACAACTATACTTATAACTACTTTTTCTTGCTTCCTGTTGAGCAAGAGCAATAAATTTTTTTGCATCATTAATAAGCGATTGCTTTTTATTATTTGTTAATATTGTTGTTACACTTGGAACCGCAATTAACATAATGATTCCTAATATAACAAGAGTGGCTAAAAGTTCAATCATCGTAAACCCATTATTCTTCATAGTATCACCATAACTATTATAACAAGAAAAAAGAATAAAATCTACTTTTATTCTTTTTTAAGACAAATGCTTTTTGATCCTATTAAGATTTACACTATATTCAAATTCATGCAAATTCAAATACATCATTTTTTTGGATTTCCTTTTTTTTATCCATGCATCCACATCAATAAACATGATCTGTTTTTTATCAATATCATATACTAAATTTTTTTCATGAAGATCATATAAACAAAACCCACTTTGAGATAATTGAACAACATGATTACAAGCATCTTCATAGGCATTCATAAAATCAGAAGTTTTTATGGAAAGAGTATAATGATGCACCAAATGAAAGATGGTATATCCATGAGCAATCGCACTATAATATCCTGCATTTACATGATCTACACAAACAATACCTTCTGGAACAATTACGTTGTATTTTTCAATTTTTTTATTATTCGCATAAGCCAAGGCATCGTTTAAAAAACATACACTATTTTTTTTATAAATTTTTAAAGCTTTATTTCTATTGGGATCTTTATAAACTACACTCCTATCCCCACAACCTAAAACTTCTAATTTTTGTATTTCTTCTTTTGAATAATAAATTTTATCCATCCTATACACCTACTTAATATTAAAAGAAGTCTTTTTATTTTTTCTGACTTAGCATTTCAGTTTCAACGATCTTGTTTTTTTATATACAATTTCCAAATAAATTACTATTTTACAAATTTATCTTCAAAAAAATTTTCGCCTTCAAATTTCTTTTTAAATTTCACTTGATTGAAATTTAACAAAAATCCTTTTTCATTTCTTTCTTTTTGAGGAACTTTTTCCCAATCTAAAAGATCTATAAATTGAAATTGATTGTTTACATAATCATACATAATATTGCTATATCCTGAATCCATCATAAGAATTCCTTGTTCTGTAATTTGGCGAATATCTTCTAAAGCATTCAAATAAGCTTGCATAAAACTTTCATAGGAAACATTGGAAATTTTTTCTTTAGCCATCAACTGAAATAGATTCCATCCTTGTACAATTTCAGTTGTATAACCACATTCCATTCCATCAATAACCACAATTTTCTCTGGAACAACCGCATGATGTTTCATTAAAAATTCATCATTTTCAAATTGTTTTGCTTTTTCAAGCATAGCTTTTTTTTCTTCTTGTTTTAATTCTTTATTAAATATTTTAATCGCCTTATTTTGATAAGCAAAGACCCTTGCCGAACTTCCAAACGTTTTATTTAAATTATTATCATTATTTAAACATTGAAGATGATCAAAACAAACATGACTTAAATTTATTTTTTGCATATTCATTAACCCCTAAAAACGCTTCTATTATATCACATTTTAAAGAAAAATACAACCGAAAAACTTTATCCACTTTTTCTTGTGTTTTTCTTAGAGTAGATACATCCACAATAATTCTGTCTATATAAATTATATTTTTTAGATAATTCTATACTATGTTTATAGCCATCTTTCTTTTTAAAATCAGAATATAAATATGAAATATGATATTTCTCTTCAAGTTCTTTGCCAATAGCATTTAAAAGAGTTGCATTCTTATAAGGGCTGACAGTTAAAGTTGTACCAAAATAATCATATTTTTTTTCTTTAGCCATTTTTGCTGTATATTCCAATCGTAAAGTAAAACAAATCGTACATCTTTTTCCTTTTTCGGGTTCATTTTCTAATCCTTTTATTTTTTCATGATAGAAAGCATTGTCATAATCACAATCCATGATATCTATTTTATTGGTATGAGGAAATTCTTTTATGAAACGCATTTCCTCTTGTTTTCTTTTTTCATATTCAATAAAAGGCTCTATATTAGGATTATAATATAAAATAGTTATATCAAAAAAACGAGTCAATAAAGAAAGAACATGAGAACTACATGGTGCACAACAACTATGTAATAATAGTTTTTTCTTTCCCTTTATTTTTTTTAATTCTTCTTCCATCTTTAATTGATAATTTAGTTTTTCCATACAAAACTCCTATTACACTTTTCTTTCATTTTTCCTTTTAAATAAGAGGTGGTTAATTCTTGGTAACTATATTTTCACGTTCATCTTTTCCATTTTCTTGATAGCATTTTATAAATTCTTGTTTATATTCTAATAAACGATCTTCCTTAATTGCCTCACGTAACTCTTCCGTCAAACGTATTAAAAATCTTATATTATGAATTGATAATAGTCTTCCTCCTAAAGTTTCTTCTACAGATAACAAATGTCGAACATAAGCTTTCGTGTAATTTTTACAACAATAACAATCACAATCATCTTCAATAGGAGTAAAATCTTCTTTGTATTTGGCATTTTTTAAATTCTTTTTCCCATTTCTAGTAAAAGCATTCCCATGCCTTGCTAATCTTGTAGGAAGAACACAATCAAAAATATCAACCCCACGAATAACCCCTTCAATAATATCAATAGGATCTCCTACTCCCATAAGATACCTAACTTTATCATCAGGAATATATGGAATTGAATAATCAATGGCTTTATACATATC
>CANQVY010000114.1 GCA_947627405.1 uncultured Bacilli bacterium
AGGTTGATTTAACCCTGTACTTTTTAATGTTTTTGGTATCTTTACATTCGTTAATGATGTACATCCCTCAAATGCATGCCCCGCAATTTCTTCAACATTTCCTAAATTAACCTTTTTTAATTTTGTACAATCTCTAAATGCCCATAAATCTATTTCTTTAACACTACTTGGTATTGTTACCTCTGTTATTTCTGTTTCTGCACATAATGCTTGTGGAATTTTAGTTAGTCCATCTTCAAAAGTTATTGTTTTTAAATTTTTATCAAAAACAGGTTGATTTAACCCTGTACTTTTTAATGTTTTTGGTATCTTTACATTCGTTAATGATGTACATCCCTCAAATGCATAACCCTCAATTTCTTCAACATTTCCTAAATTAACATTTTTTAATTTTGTACAATCTCTAAATGCCCATAACCCTATTTCTTTTACTGTGCTTGGTATTATTACTTCTGTTATTTGAGTTGCTGACTTAAATGCATCATTTCCTAAAGTAACAACCGTTTTTCCATTTATAGTTGATGGTATT
Organism: uncultured Bacilli bacterium; assembly: GCA_947627405.1. Classification (GTDB taxonomy): domain Bacteria; phylum Bacillota_I; class Bacilli_A; order RF39; family UBA660; genus CALVUP01. Next base: position 530 of record CANQVY010000114.1, read on the forward strand.
GTAATTTTACCAGTTAAATCTGATGTATTTGTACAAGTTAATTCTTCAATCTGATCTGATTCATTTAATTCATATTGCCAATTTACTGTTACTCCATTTATAGTAGATGTTGCAGTATATGTATCTTTTGCCAATACATTTTCACTCAATCCGACTAATAAGACTAATAATAAAATCATAATAAAAATACTAAAAATCTTCTTTAACATATGTATCTCCCCCTTAAATTTATCTAAAAGTGTTTTTTGTACAATTTTCTTGCATAAAGTACATATTATTTATACTATTACTTAAATTTTCTGTCAATAGTTTATAGAAAAAAGTATAATAATCAATTACTTAAAGTAATCAACTATTATACTTTTATAATACCTATAATACCAAATCGCCTTGAACTTATTTCCAAATTCAAAGTGAAATTTTTCATTTCTTTTTGGGCCAAAAAATACACTGATGAATTAGAAGATGACAAGCAAGATATTATCATTAAAAATCCTCTTCTAAATTATCTATTATTCTTTTATTTTTCCTTTTGTTAATTTTAGAATATCTTCTATATTGCAATCTAAGACTGTACATAATTTTGCTAGTATGTTCAAGTCTATTTTTTGTACATCGTTTCTGCAATATTTCAATATTTGACTATATTGTAATTCTGTTTTTCTCATTAAACTGCATCTACTGATTTTATGTCTTTTTAAATATTGGTCTAAAATCATATCTACTTTGCCAAAGTTTTTCATTTTTTCACCTATTTCTACATTTATTACTACATTTATTCTTCTTATTATTTACCCAAATGGCATATAGTATACTTTTATAGAGTATATTATCATATACTATAATTTATTTGCAGTTGTTTTTTTATATAGTATAGTTATATACAGTATTGATTGCTTACTATTGTCTATGAATTGAAAGGAGAATTAATATAAATGAGTAAATTATACCAAAAATATTTAGATTTAAAATCTAATTTAGATTATGAACCAAATACTTTATTTCTTTTCAAAAGCGGTCTATTTTTTATTTTTTTAGATGATGATGCCAAACTTGTTTCTAGTCTTCTAAATTTAAAATTATGTCCTTTAAATGATACTATTATGAAATGTGGCTTTCCAGCTACTTCTCTTCAAAAGTATTTAAATTTATTAAAAAATACACCTTATCATGTTCAATTAGTTACCTTAGCAACTTCTCAGCCTATTAATTCATATACTTATCTTTATCAACAAGAGATTCAAGCAATTTTAAATGAAATTATTCAAGTGGATATTGAACATTTATCGATTAGCGAAATTTATGATTTTTTATCTCATATTCAACAGCGATTATCTCTTGTTAATAAAGAATTTGATGGAAAGAAAATAAACAAATAAAAAGCAGTAAATTACTGCTTTTACAACATTTTTTTATTTATTCTAATTTTTTTATTAGGCTACTTTACAAATATATTTTACGTTCACACCTTTTGGATCAAGATAGCCTTCTATCATTACCATGTCTCCTTTTTTAAATTTTCTATAAACTTTGTCTGCCTGCTCATCATATGCTTTTATTATCACTGTTTTTTGATCACTTAGACCGATTTGAAATGTTACTAATGAAATATGTAACTTGCTGTTATATAAAAAGTTTAATTCTAATTTTGATAAGATTCTTCCTGATAAAACACATACATTCATATTTTTTACATTCCTTTTTCTTAACTTATAAAAATGCAAACTACTATATATTTGAAGGAACTTCTACTAATACCTCGTTTGCGATCCATTTTTACCTATTTTCTAGGAAGGAATAAACCCCTTTAATATCTAATATCTCACTGGATATATTTCGTAAAATATATCATCTCGAATCATATTAGAGCACGACGCGAAAACCAATGTTAGGATTGGTATTGCTCACTACATTGTTGCCATTGCGAATCGAAACTGGATTGTTAGAGCCATTGTTGTTGAAGCTACCCCCACGAAGGACAGCGTCCCAGTTTTTTCTGATTTATCCCTAATTTTCGTGAATAAAAATTTTATGGCTTAAATTATATACGTTGGCATATTTCATATATCCAAAATAGCCACATAAATGTTTTTTGGCATCAATTGAATTCATATTGCCTTCTTTAATTTCTTTTTTTAAGCATTTCACTTTCTTTTTTAGTCTTTTTTTCCCCTTGGTTCTTAATTTCATACGATATTCATTAATTTTATAACCGCAAAAGTTAACGCCTTGTGTACTTCGAAATATATTTGTTTTACTGTTAAATTGCAGTTTTAATTTTTCATCTAGAAATTTTTCTATTTGTTGTTTTATTTTTTTCAAATCCTCTTTACTTTTTAGTAATATAATGCTATCATCCATATATCTATAGTAATATTTTACTTTTAGCTCATTTTTGATGTACTGATCTGCTTCATTATAATAAACATTTGCTAGAATTTGACTTGTTAAATTTCCAATGGGTAAGCCTTTTTTATCATCTTTGAAGTAAATAATTTTTTCTAATAGCCATATCACATCTTTGTCTTTGATTTTTCTTTTTACGATATTCATTAATATATTTCTATCAATACTTGGAAAATACTTCGCTACATCCATTTTTAGTATATAATATTCACCATATTTTTTCTTACATTCTCTCATTCCTTTTTGCACGTCTAAAGCTGCCTGATGCATTCCTTTTCCTTTAATACAAGCATAACTTGTTCTTATAAATTGTGGTGTAAAAGCCTTATCTAGGAAATTGTCTACACACCAACGGTGTACGATTCTATCTTTATAGCTGGAGGCTTGTATTTTTCTCAGTTTTGGTTCTGTTACATAAAATACTGTGTAGCCTCCATGTTCATATTTCCTTGTTTTTAGTAGTTGATATAACCACCAAATATAATTTTCTTGTTTTAGATTGAATTTTATTACATTTTCCCTAGTTCCCTTACCTAATTTACATTTTAAGTGTGCTTTCATTAAATTTTCATAGGTTAGGGCTTGCTCAAACTGATTTCTAAGAGTTTTTGGCATAGTGTTTGATTAACCCTCCCAATATTAAACCAATTTCTCTGATTAACTTATTCATCACATAATCAAATTTTTTATTATCAATCCATTTATATTTTTGCATAATTCTTAATAAAGCCCTTTGTACATTTAATCCTGCATCTATGCGATTTAATAAATATAGTCTGTCTTTTCTCATAATTTTTTCTATATACATGATATCTTTGAATGTTTCATACATGATATTTTTATATTCTGTTCCAATACTATATTTTTCTGTCCTTGGAAGCTTTAGCAGAATCACTTCTAACATATATTCCATGTATAGTTCATATTTGGGGATAAGAATAAGTTCTTGATTTTTCTTTTCATATACTTCCATTTTCTGCCTTTCTGCAAACATCTCTATTCTTTTAAATTACGAGGATTCGACTGTTACCAGTGGCCAGTGCTACTTTACATAAAGCACGACGCGAAAACCAATGTTAGGACGGGTATTGCTCACTACATTGTAGCCACTGCGAAACGAAACTGGATCGTTAGAGCCACCGTTGTAGAAGCTACCCCCACGAAGGACAGCGAAAGTATTGTTTGATTTTGTGCCATTTTCTTTTGTATGATTTCCTGTTTCTGTTGTCCATTCGTACATATTTCCACCTAAATCATATATATTCTTTAATTTAGTTTGTGTGCTTGCTCCTGTTGCGAACTCAATATAATGTCTATAATAGTATTGTTCTGATGGTTCTACATAACTCTGATATTTATTTATACTACCTTCTGCATATTTATCTTGCCAACCTGATGAGATTGTTCCATATTGGTAATGCTGTGCTATACACCATCCCAAATCTGACGTCGCTTTATTTTTATATCCATA
>CANQVY010000115.1 GCA_947627405.1 uncultured Bacilli bacterium
CTGAGAAGGATACCATTCATTATAAATACGATTTAAAGCAAAAGAAATTTGCGCTAAAACATTAGCTTTGATAGCGTCTGTAGGCCATGTTGGGTATATTTCATTGGATGCCACATTTTTTATATATTCAACAAAAGGTACTGTTATATTAGGCGCTGCTTCATCAGGTGCACCTAAATGAACCGTAATATCTGTTGGAATAACAGGGGTATTAATAATTGCCATTTTGTCTCCTTTCTAAATCTACCTTAGGAACCATTTTTACATGTTGAATTACTTTTAAATCTCCAAACATAGCAACTGTATAATTTTTAATGGTATCATAGCCACTATGAAGGGCCGCTAAATTATATATTGTGTAGTTGTTTATTTTAAAATTCGCGATGTTATAACCACTTGGAGGAGCGGGTAGATCAATATTATCAATAATTCCACTAGAATCTGTTTTTCCTCTAAAAAAGGTCACTTTATAATCTCCAATATCTTTAGTAATTACAATTTCAGCATTTGATATTGGTATGGCTTGGTAAGCGGTAAAGGCCATAATTTTTAATTGCCCAATAGCTGAATTTTCTTGAATGAAATTTTTATATTCCTGGGTTTTAGAAAATTCCTCAAGTGTAATAAATTTCATCTGTTAACCTCCCTAATTTTTAATATTTGCCCAATGGATAAATTATTATTTACTAAATTATTAAGAGCTAATAAGTTATTTACAGTTGTATTAAATCTTTTGGCAATGGTATATAAATTATCCCCATTTTGTACGGTATAGGTTTCATAACTTGGTTCTTGATATCCTGTGCCAAAACATTCTTCTACTTCTTCAGTGGAAGGAGGCGTTTTTGGCGTGTTGTTTACTTTTAATATTTGCCCAATTGTAAGTAAAGAATTATTTAGATTATTGATTTCTAAAAGTTCTTCTACCGTCATATCAAAACTTCTAGCAATTTTATATAACGAATCTCCAGCTTGAACGATATAAGTTTTAAATTGTGTTTGTGAAATCTGTTCGTTTGGAGATGGTATTTGTAATTGTTGTCCAATGAAAAGAGCATTTGAAGTTAAACGATTTAAAGCAAGTAATGCTTCTACAGTGGTATTGTAATTTTTAGCGATGGTATATAAATTATCTCCTGGTTTTACTATATAAATCGTATTTGTACTTGCCATGGGAAGTTTTAATCTTTGTCCTGGTATCAATGTATTGCTTGTTAGATTGTTCAATCTTTTTATCTCATCAATCGAAAGACCAAATTGTTTGGCAATTCCAAAAAGTGTATCTCCTGTTTGAACAATGTATGTTTGCATATTTCACCTCGTTTAACTATATGTGGTACAAAAAAGATTTATTTCAATAAATGAGGAGAAAAATGTTTCTTTTTGTAAAAGAAAACATATTTTATAATAGAATGAAAGGAGATACTATGCATAAATTGAAAGTATGTGTATATGCTATATGTAAAAATGAAGAAAAATTTGTAAACCGTTGGATGGACTCTATGAGTGAAGCTGATAAGGTTTTTGTACTTGATACAGGAAGTACGGATCGTTCGGTTTTGTTGTTAAAGAAAAGAGGGGCCATTGTAAAAAGTGAAATTATTAATCCATGGCGATTTGACAACGCTCGAAATCTTTCTTTAGACATGGTGGATGAAGATTGTGATATTTGTGTATGTACAGATTTAGATGAAGTTTTTAATCAAGGATGGAGAGATAAAGTAGAACAAGCTTGGAAAGAAAATATTACAAGGATAAAATATCCATATATTTGGAATTTCGATAAAGAAAATCGTCCACAAACTTTTTTCTATTTAGATAAAATTCATAGTCGAAAAGATTATATGTGGACACATCCGGTTCATGAAGTTTTATCAAATATTCATCATAATGAACGTTTTGGAATTGTACACACGATTGTATTAAATCATCATGCTGATGATACGAAAAGTCGTTCCTCTTATTTGCCACTTTTGGAACTTTCTGTAAAAGAAGATCCTGAAGATGATCGCAATATGCATTATTTGGGAAGAGAGTACATGTTTCATCGAAGATATCAAGAAGCGATAGACACATTGCTTAAACATTTGTCTTTAAAATCCGCTAAATGGAAGGACGAAAGATGTGCTTCTATGCGTTTTATAGCTAGATGTTATTTATTTTTAAATCGCAAAGAGGAGGCTAAGATGTGGCTTAAAAAGGCAATTAAAGAAGCTCCTTATATGCGAGAAGGATATACAGAATTGGCAAAATTGTATTACTATTTAAAAAAATATAAATTGGCAATTAAGTATTATCAAAAAGCTTTAGCTATTTGTACAAAAAGTCAAAGTTATATTAATGAAGCTTTTTGCTGGGATGGAACGATAGAAGATGATTTAAGTGTTTGCTATTATTATGTAGGGGACTATAAGAAATCTCTTCAGTATGTAAATAAGGCATTGGAATATAAACCAAATGAGGATAGAATTCAAAAAAACAAAATGCTTATAGAAACAAAAGTAGAATAATTCAATGTAAATGATCCAACCTAAAAATAATAGTATTTCTTGACATAGAAAGTAAGAAAATACTATAATAATTTTAGAAAGTAGGATGAGTAAAATGAGTGAAGAGCAAAAAAAGAAATACAATCTTATTGCTAAAATTACAGGGATCATCATAGGGTTGGTTTTGGTTTTAGGTACAAGTTATGCTATTTTTAGATCGAGTGATGTTGGAAAGAAAACGAATCGAATTGAAACCGCGGATTTTGGAGTTGTTATTGAAAACGAAAGTGAAAATATTATTGAATTAATCAATACTTTACCAATGAGTGCGGAAGAGGGATATAAACAAGAGGCATATACTTTTGATGTAGTGAATCAAGGTACAATTGCTGCGGATTTTGTTTTATATTTAGAAGCTCAAGAAACTTCTACTATAGCTGCAAATAAAATAAAATACAATTTGGAAAGAACCGATACTCAAGAGGCCTTATCGCTAAATACAGTAAGATCGGTTGGAGAAAATAAAGAACCAAAAGAGGATACTAAAGCAGTAAATCGATCAAGATTATTAAGTTTTGTAGATTCTAAAACAGAAGAAAATAAAACTTTATATCAAATCGATATAGGGCGAATGGAACCTGGTGAAAAAAGAAGTTATTCCTTGAAAATGTGGATTGCTTATGCGGCGGGGATTGAAGTGACAAATAAATCTTTTGCTGGAAAGGTCAGAGTGGATGCTGTACAAGTTGGTTCAGATTATGTACATGCTTTAAAGCGTATAGAAGTTACAAGTGATGCAGATAAAGCTAAAGGAAATCAAGTTTATGCTGGATTGTATTCTGATGGAACTATTCGATTTACAGGTAAAGGAGAATTGGAGCAAAGTAAATCGGAAGAACAACAGATGAAAGATGGTATTGCTTTAATGGATTTATTTTATGATACAGATAAAATATTAAATGAAATAAATCAAGTATTAAAAGAAAATGGACAACAAGAATTTGCAACGATGATTGATTTTTATACATTTATTGCTAATTATGATGAAGCCAATCCTAAGATTCCTGAAGATATAGCAAATGAGATAATCAATGTATTCTCTCAAGGATTGATGGATTCAACAAATCCAAATTTTCATGGAAAACTATATATTGATGAGGAAATTACAAAAATTGGCAATTTCTATTTTGAAAGTGTAATAAACACTATTACACATCTATATATTTCTAAAAGTGTAAATTTCATTGGCGATGATGTGTTTACTATTAATGCAGATTTTTTTGATCAATATCCAAATCGCGGACTTCAAGAGATTCATTTTACTGAGTGTAAAAATAAAGATAACCAAGCACAATCTTTACATCTTGGTTCTTATGCATTTGACCATCAAAAGAATTTAACTGAAGTTACTTTGCCAGAGTATTTAACGGAGATTATTGGATCTGCTTTTTCTGGATGTACCAATATGGATCTAAAATTTTTGGCCAAACAGAGTGATGTGGCTATTACAGGAGGTTACACGGGCGGTATTCAAGGTCCACGTTCTATTACTTGGGTAAATGGATAGAAGAGGGGACTCTTCTTTTTTTTGTAAAAAACTGTAAAGATATATGGTTGTTTTTGAAGACCTTTTTAAATTATGTTAAAATGATTATAGGAATAGGAGATGACCTCTATGGCGTTAAAATATGATGAAAGTTCTATTAAGATATTGGAAGGATTAGATGCTGTAAGAAAAAGGCCAGGTATGTATATTGGGTCTACAGATAAAAGAGGTTTGCATCATCTTGTATGGGAAATTGTAGACAATTCGATTGATGAGGCAATTAATGGTTTTGGAAATTATATAAAAATTACATTGCATAAAGATAAAAGTGTAAGCGTAGAAGATCATGGTAGAGGATTG
>CANQVY010000116.1 GCA_947627405.1 uncultured Bacilli bacterium
CAATCAAAGCAGCGGTTGTTGAAATAATGGCTGTTGAAAATTCATAATCTGTGGCAATCAACTGATTGATTAAAAATATAACCCCAATAGGAATAATCAAGGTAGCTAAAACTTTAAGCATAGCTTCAAACGAGTTCATAATCACGGAATTCACTTGCTTTATATATTTCGCTTCAGCTGAAATTTTAGAAATATAATTTTCTTTACCCACATGTTCTACCTTTGCATAACATTTCCCACTAATAATAAAACTTCCGGATAAAAGCATATCTCCTTTTACTTTAGAAATCGTTTTTTCTTCACCTGTAATAAAAGATTCATTGACTTCTACACTTCCATTTTCAATCACACAATCGGCAACCACTTGATTTCCTATTTCCATACAAAGAATATCATCCATAACAATCTCATGAGGAGATATTTCTTGTATCGTTCCATTCCTTTTTACTTTTACTTTTGATTCGGCTAAAACCGATAATTTATCAATAGTTTTTTTGGAAAGAATTTCTTGAATAATTCCAATAATAGTATTCATGATAATAACTCCCATAAACAAACAATTCTTTAATGAAGCAATTCCTTGTCCTCCAAGAATTCCACCAATTAAAGCAAAAAGACCAAGAGCAATATTTAAATAATTAAAAAAGGTAAAGCAATTTGTCTTTATAATCTCTTTCGTTGTTTTCGTTTTTGGTTGTTCATCATAATTGACTAAATTTTCACTATATCGTTTCTGTACCTGTTCACTCGTTAAACCTTCTTTATAATCCGGATTAAATCTTTGCATACATTCACCTACTTTGCTAACTTATTTAATGCATCATGAGCCGCTTCTTGTTCTGCCTCTTTTTTACTACCTGCACTACCTATACCAAATACCATATCATCAACTTTTACTTCAATTGTAAACGTTTTATCATGTGCAGGTCCTTCTTCTTTTACAAGTTCATATACTAAAGTTCTTTGTTCCGTTTGTACACATTCTTGTAAAGCCGATTTATAATCACGAAAAAATTTTACATCCGGATTTTCTATATATGGAATCATAATTCTTAAAATAACTTCTTTTACTTTATCATATCCCAAATCCAAATAAACTGCTCCCATAAAGGCCTCAAAAATATCCGCAACAATCGCTTTTTTAAATTTTCCACCATCATGTTCTTCCCCATGTCCAACCTTTATATACTTCGTAAAATGATAATCAACCGCGTATTCGTATAAAGCATTTTCACATACATAAGAAGCCCTTTGTTTTGTCATTTCTCCTTCTTTATAATCTCTATGATTATATAAATAATCCGCAACCACTAAATCAACAACAGCATCTCCTAAAAATTCCAACCTTTCATAGTTTGCTTTTAAATGATGTTCATTCGCATAAGAAGAATGAGAAAAAGCAATACGATAAAGATTCAGATTCTTTGGTTTTATATTTAACCTTTTAAATAATTCTTTCATGATTCTCACCTTTATCATTATAACAAAAAATATAGAATTCTTCCATAGTATTTTATAAAACCTATAATTGGTTATGCGTTTTTTTTATTTTTTATTTCTTCCTATAGACTTAATTTTTGTTCTTTGATAAAATAAAGATAATGGTGATTACATGAAGAGAATAATGATACAGTTGATTAATTTATATCAAAAAATTCCAGGGCCATGGCATAATCATTGTAGATATTATCCAACTTGTTCAGAATATTTTAAACAAGCTTTAGAAGAATATGGTCTTATCAAAGGATGTTTTTTAGGAACAAAAAGAATTCTAAGATGTAATCCATGGGGAAAATCAGGTTATGATCCAGTACCTAAAAATTTGGAAAAAGGGAGATAAAAAATGAAAAAAATAGTATATACTTTAATAACTACATTTATAACTTTATTTTTAACAACAGGATGTTTTTCCAACGATAATATGGAAGATATTCATATAGTAACAAGTGATTATCCTACAGAATATTTAACCAATTATCTATACGGAGATAGTTCTACGGTAACAAAAATTTATCCAAATGATGTAAATATTAAAAAATATAAATTAACAAATAAAATTATTAAGGATACTGCAAAAAAAGATTTATTTATCTATAACGGTTTAGGCAACGCTAGAGATATAGCTACAAAACTATTAGATAAAAATAAATCTATTAAAATTATTGATAGTACCTATGGAATGAGTTCCAATTATACAATGGAAGAAAGTTGGTTAAATCCTTCAAATCTACTAATGATGGCAAAAAGTATTAAAGTTGGATTAGAAGAATATATAAGCAATCAATCTCTAAAAGATAAAATTGATAATAATTATGATCAATTAGAAATAGATATTAGTGCACTAGATGCTCAAATAAAATTAATTGCTTCGAATTCAGTAAATCAAACTCTCGTTGTAAGTGATAATTCATTAAATTGGTTAAGCAAGTATGGATTTACTATTTATGATTTAAATAGTAATTTAACAGATAAAGATAAAGATACAATAAAAAGTTTATATAAAAATCAAACTATAAATTATATTATTATGATTTCTAACAGTGAAAACAATGACCTTATCAATGATTTAACAACAAATTATAAAGCTAAGAAAATTACTTTTGATCGTTTAGACAATATTACAGATGAAGATAAAAATAATGATTTAGATTTTATTTCGATTTATAACAACAACTTAGAAACATTAAAAAAAGAATTGTTCAATTGAATAATTCTTTTTTTTAACAATAATTTTTATTTTTCATAATATACTTTAGGTGAAGTATATGTTATTTACTCATAATGGCATTGATCTATATTATGAAAAATATGGGAACAAGAAAAAGAGTATTCTAATATTACCCGGTTGGGGTGATACAAAAAAAACATTTTTTTACATCGTAAATTTTTTAAGTGATTATTTCACAGTTTATATTGTTGATTTGCCCGGTTTTGGAAATAGTCCTTTTCCAAATAAAAATTTAACGATTTATGATTATGCTGATCTAATCAATGAATTTATAAAATATTTAGAAATTAAAAAACCAATATTATTAGGTCACTCCTTTGGTGGAAGAATTATTATTACTTTATGTGGACATTATAAATTAGAGGCAAATAAAATAATCTTAATCGATAGTGCCGGTATTAAACCTAAAAAAAGTCTATATAAAAGATTAAAAACTTATCTTTATAAATTTTTAAAAAAATTAAAGATTTTTTTCCCAAAGAAAAAAAGAAAAAAATATTTAAATCGATTAATTCGTATATTTGGTTCTACCGATTATAAAAATTTAAATGAAAATATGAGAAGAACCTTCATCAATATAGTAAACGAAGATTTATATTACTATCTAAAGAATATAAATATTGAAACACTCCTATTATGGGGAAAAGAAGACAAAGATACCCCTTTAAAGGATGGCATGAAAATGAAAAAACAAATCAAGAATAGTGCCCTAATCCAATTAAATGGAAATCATTTCTGTTATTTACAAAATATTCACTTAGTCAATAACATTCTTTATGAATTTTTAAAAGACGATCTATAACAAGATCGTCTTTCTTTATTGTAAATATTTAATTTGAGCATCACAATTGCTATTCCAACCACTACTCCAATGTTCTGTAACAAACTCTTCGGTATTATCAATATTAATCGCTTGCGATTTAGTCCATCCATAAAAAGCATTAACTCCTATTGTTTCTACTGAAGATGGAATTTCTAATTCTGTTAAACTACTACATTCAGAGAAAGCAGAACTTCCTATAAAAGTTACTGATGATGGAATATTTATTTCTTCTAAACTGCTACAACCCCGAAAAGCACCATTACTTATATATGTTAAGTTATTACCTATGATTATCTTTTTTAAACTACGATAACCCCAACTTGTAGAAGACATTTCTCCTATTCCTGTCAAATTTAATTCTGTTATACTTCCGAATTCAGAAACAGATCCATACTTTTTTGTTGCATCTATTGTTAATTTTCTTATTCCGCTACATCCATAAAAAGCATATTTTGTTATACTTGTAATTCCTTCACTTATCGTGACATTATTAATACTAGAGTGACTAGAATACCATGGCTGCTCTCCCCTTCTATAATCATACATTTCTCCCGTTCCTGTTAATACTAATTCATTTATGCTTGTTACCTCATAAAATGAATACATTGAATAATTCTTTGTTGCATCAATTGTTAATTTTGTGATTCTACTACAAAATGCAAAAGCAGAATTCCCTATTGTTTCTACTGTTGATGGGATTTCTAGTTCTGTTAAACTGCTACATCCATCAAAAGCATAAGCTCCTATTGTTTCTACTGATGATGGAATATTATATGTTGTTGATTCCTTTAATGGGGGATATTGCATTAATTCTGTCTGTGTATAGTTATATAATACTCCAT
>CANQVY010000117.1 GCA_947627405.1 uncultured Bacilli bacterium
TATATTCATAAAAATTTATATGATCGCTGATCCCTGCATTATTTACCAATATATCAATACGACCATATTTCTCTTTTATAGTTAGAAAGGTCTCAAATACTTCTTGGTAATTCATTAAATTAGGATAAAACCCACAAACATCATATGAGACATTTATTTTCTTTAATTTTTCAATGGCATGATCAACGCTTTCCTTTTTTGAAGCAAAAAACACAACTTTTGCTCCATGATCTAAAAACTTTTTAACAGTAGCAAAACCGATACCACGACTTCCTCCAGTAATAACTGCTATTTTACCCTCTAACATATTTATCCTCCTCATTTTTTAATTTTATAAATGATTACCTATATATTTTATTATAACATATTTACCATAAAAATAAATCAACGATAGCAAAAGAAATTATAATTGCAGCAACATAAATAGGTTCCTTCATTATATTCTTTTGCATACAATAAAGTGGTGAGTTTATGAAAAATGAAATCAGAATAAAAATAGATTATCCAAAAACCGTTTATTCCCTTTTAAATCAAAATATAGTCAATCAATTAAATATGGTCATTCAAGAATTTATTAACTACCAAAAACAATTGGTACAACAAGATATCAATTACACTTTAGATATTCTTGATGAACAACACAACTATAATGATTATATATCCTATGTATTTTACATTTCCATCAATACAGGTGGTGCACATCCAAATCAAATTATTACAACATTAAACTATGATCGAAGAAAAAATAAAATGATTACAATTAACGATTTAAACAAAAATGATATTTTAAATGTGATTTGTACAGAAAGTAGAAAACAATTACAAAAAAACGAAAATATTGCTTCAAATCCAAAATCTATGCAACTTATGATGGAAGGCACAATCCCAAATAAAAATAATTATAAAAATTTTATTTTTGGTGAAAAAGGTTTGATTATTTTCTTTCAACAATATCAATTAGCCCCTTATTCATCAGGAATTTTACAAACAACAATACCATACAGTTCTTTAAAAAATGAAATGAATGATTTATAGAAATAAAAATATTATTTATATAAAAGCCTATTTTTATCATGATTCTATTTTTTAAATACTAAATATTCTATAGAAAAGGTGAGTTTATGAAAAAAAATGTTACAAGTTATCGATTGGACCTTGTAATTCCAAGAGGAGAAGTAGGACCAACAGGTCCCAAAGGAGAGCAAGGACCACAAGGAATTCCAGGGCCACAAGGACCAAAAGGAGAGCAAGGATCATCTTCTGGTACACTTAATGCCTATGGAGGAAAATTTAACAATATCACTACATCCTTAACATCTAGTGGTTTAGAAAATTGGATCCAAGTTCCACTTTCAACAACTATGACAAACATCAATTTAAAAGAGTCCTCAGAAAATAATGTTATTTTAGAGCAAGATGGTGTATATGAAATCAACTATTTTATAAATATATCTGTAAATAAACAAACTTCATTAACTTTAATTGTAAGAAGTAACAATATAAATATACCAACTAGTGTTATTACAAAACAAGTATTACCAGGAAATGAAACCATGTGGATTGGAAGCTTTATCACAGATTTAAAAGCTGATGACAAAATCGATATGGCCATTTCTACAAATCAAGAAAATGTAATAATCACTTTTGGTTCTGGAACAAATGCAAGCTTAACCGTAAAAAAAATTGATGAAATAATATAAAAACTGTCTATGAAAATAAGACAGTTTTTTAAGTAGATTCCCCTTTTATTAATCCAGTAATTTTACCGATAAAGAAGCTTGATTTACTGTTCCACCTTGTTCAGTAGTCGCTGAAAGCAAAGCAAGTGTAATAGACGATTTATCTTTCAATCTAACTATAAAACTCTTTGCAACTACCCCTGTTCCAGCATCTTCTAATTTAATTGTTCCTTTTGATCCTACTACATCTTTGTCATTTTCTTTTACTCCAACAACAAGTTCTCCAGCTTCTGCTAAAGTAGCTGTAATAACATAAGTAACTTCGTAAATGCCGCCCTCTATTATTTTTACAGCATTACTTTCTGCTGTTACATCATAATCTTCCATAGGAGTATCTAATGTAACCGTAATAGGGTCATCTTGAATTTTTTGAAACGCTTGAGTCGATGTAGAATAAAGACCTCCATAAGCATTAAGTCCAGCAGCAGGCCCCTCTGGTCCTTCTATTCCTTGAGGTCCAGCAGGACCAGGATCTCCTGCAGGACCCATTGGCCCCATTGGACCCGTTGGTCCCATTACACCCGTTGGTCCCGTTGGTCCTGCAATATAACAATACCCACAACACAATTTAGATAGTTTTTCTTGATCACAACAATTAAAATTTTGTGTTCCCATCTTTCCATCCCCTTTCATAATATCATATGAACCAAGAAAAATTTAAGTTAGTGAAGCCGACTATATATCAAAAGTATGTCTAAAAGAAATTAAAAAACTAAGCATATTTATCTTTGAACGTTTATATGTACTTGAAAAAAATTTATGAGATGCTGTATTTACAAAACATAAAAGGGAATAAATCTTATAAATATCAAAGAAATAAAAAATATTATAAATAGGCATGAAATTGATTGCTCATATATCAATTATGATCGTTTTTTAAGTTTACTATAAATCTATAATATACCATTATAATCAAAAAAAGGATCAAATTGTTTTGATTCCTATTTAATCTATTCTAATAATTGGCATGTTTTTTACTCATTTTTTCTGAATGAACCCACCTATGTGTCGTACCTTCCTCAGTAATATTCCAACCTACTCTACGTTTAACTTTTTTATGTTTATTTTTTACAATTATATATTCTTCTCAACTACTTTTTAAATCTAGTTTTAAATTTTTTTATTAAACGTATACCATTTCGTTCTTTTTTAGTTATACCTGACATATCAATTATGTCATTATCACTATTCTCATTATTATTTTCTGTACTATTTGCATTTTCCCAATAATAAGGATCAACTTGTTTAAACTCTTCTGAATTATACATTGTAGCAACACGATTTGGATTATAACTATCTTTAATTAAATTATACTTATCTTTTTTATTTGAACGAATATTATCATAAAGTAATTCATTAAATTGATTACATTTTGGCATATTATTTTTGAATTCTTCAATCTCTTTATCTATATCATCTATAAAATATGTATAATATTTATCAGTTATATAATCTCTTTCTTTTTTGACTCTATACTTTACTAATTCTTCAAGATTATCTGTAATTTTCATTATACATTTTCCAGCATATGTGTTATTTCTAGGTGCTACTGCTACATAATCAAGAAGCCCATTGATAGGAGCAATTATTCCCATATCGCCATCGTAATTTTTACCTTCTGATAAAAATTTTTCAAAATCACTCTTCATATCATGATAGTATTGCCCTTGGTCTTTAGTAGGCATTAAGCCGTTCGGTTGTTGTTTCAATAACATATCATAGCTATTTGGTTGCAAATCTATATATTTACCAACAAAATCATTTCCACTTCTTACAAAGTAAAATGAATAAGTATCCTGCATCAACATATTTGTATATTTATCAAAGGTTACTATCATATCATCCACTATATAACCAGCTATTAATTTTTTATCAACTTTATATCTATCATCTATTACTATTCCTTCAAAATAACCAGTTTCTTCATCTAACGAAATAGTTCCATACCATTTATTCATTTCATACCATTGTATATTCATGAACCAACCAGTGTTCATAGTATAATAGCATTTAATATATAATTTTTTTCTTTTTGGTTTTTCAATTTTTACTACTTCATTCTCGTCCCAAAAATCAAAATTCATACTTTTACCCTGAATTTTATTCAAGTTTTCTATAGTTTTTGCACTTATATTCATTTTTGGTATATCGTCATCATCAAAAACAATTATATCATTAACTGGTGCAATAGTATAATATACATCATTCCTTTTTTCAACTCTTTTCCCAAATGTTTTTAATGAATTATCAATAAGTCGTTTGATTTCTATTTCATCTCCATCATCTAACTTTGGACTATTTGCAATACAATAATAAAATATATCATCTTTTGTATATTTTTTATTACTATTTATAAATTGTTTTATCATTTTTACATAGTCTTCAGGACATAAATGATTATATTTACCATTATTTAAATATTTAGCCATATACAAAATCATCTCCAGGTATCTATATATTATATTATATTATATCTTATTATATCTTAGATTTCAATTGATTTATATTAGTTATTATATAAGAAAAAAAGGAATTAGAAAAGCTCTAAATCCTTTAATTTTGAACTGACTTCAAAAAGTTAGATATAAATTTAACGAACTCACAGTTCATTTAAACATTTATTTCTAAAATTAATT
>CANQVY010000118.1 GCA_947627405.1 uncultured Bacilli bacterium
GCCTGAATGGACTTGAACCATCGACCTCACGCTTATCAGGCGTGCGCTCTAACCAGCTGAGCTACAAGCCCATTTATGGACTAAAATCACATGTACTCCTAAATTCTACTATAAATTTTAAAGATATGCAAGAAAAAGTTTGATTTTTTCTAAAAAAATTTATTTTTTTTTAGAAAAAATAATAATTTTTGGCTTATTACTTGTAAAAGATCAAATTTGTGTTATAATTATTCATGTAACAAATTGTCTCCTTAGCTCAGTTGGTAGAGCAACTGACTCTTAATCAGTGGGTCTAGGGTTCGAATCCCTAAGGGGACACCAGATTGGTACCAAACTCGAATTTTTCAATGAATTTGATTAGTTCGAGTTTTAATATTCCTAAATTTAAAAGAAACATTTTAAGCAAAAAAGAAAAGATACGATTAAAGCTGAAAAAAATGTTAGTAATAATAAATAAATCTTTTACGAATTGGTAATATCAACTATATAGCATTAACGGGAATTTGCCAGTGAATGAAGTCCGATCTTTAAACTAAAAAGAATAATGAAAGAAAAGAATTAGAATATATAAATATTCATTATTCATTATAGTATAATGAATAAAATTTTATGATATAATATGTGTAAATAATTTTATTTAGAGGTGTATATGAACAAAAAAATTATAGATTGTAACAAAATAGGAGAAAAAATAATCAATGACTTACAAAAAGAACAAAATGAAAAAAAATTCACACTTGCTTGTTTATATTTTAAAAATGATAGTGCTTCGCAATCTTATTTAAAGCAAATTAAAAGCCAAGCAAAAAAATTAAATATTGATGTAAAAGAATTTATATTTAAGGAAAAAGACAAAGAAAAACAAATTATAAATAAAATTAATGTATTAAATAACGAAAAGAATATTCATGGAATTGTCTTTCTAAAGCCAAGTACTTATAACTTGAATTATGAACAAATTAACTCTCGTATCCATGAAAACAAAAATATTGATAATTTAAAAAAACCCGCCACAGTATATGCAATACTAGAAGTTTTAAAAAATATAAAAGATGTACAAGATAAATCTATTGCCATTGTAGGTAGAGGAGAACTTATCGGCCTTCCCTTATACCAATATTTAAAAAAAGAACAATATAACGTACAATTGTGTCATTCTAAAACAAAACATATACAATCAATTCTATCTAAATCTGATATTATAATCAGTGCAGTGGGAAAACCTCATATAATCAAAAAAGAAGATATAAAATCACAAGCAATTGTAATTGATATGGGAATATCCAATATTGGGAATACACTTTATGGTGATGTAGATTTAGAGAATGTATTAGATAAAGTTTCTTATATCACGAAGACCCCAGGCGGAATGGGCATATTAACAACGGTTTGCTTACTAAAAAATTTAATCACAAGCAATAAAAAACCAAATAGTAAATAACTATTTGGTTTTTATTACAAATAAAAGACCTATTATAAACCCTAATAGAATACAACAAATAACCATAATTACACTATATTGTAAAGTATCAATATAACCAGTAGAGGTTATTTTATTCTTAGAATCAGCCGTTTGCTTAATATATAATTTTTTAATAATCTTAAGATTTAAATCAACCACACCTTTATACCATAAAGCATCATCTTCACTTAAATAGATATCTATAATGGCTTCCATTTTTTCCTGCAAATACTTATTTCCAACGATTTTTTCTACAAAATCTTTGATATCTGAAAAATAATATTTAAATAAAATTTTTATCATTCCTGTTCTATCACAAATCTTCATCATAAAGCGCATAGAATCTTGTTGTAAATTCTCAGGATCAGCTACACAACCATTATCATATAAAGTAGATAAGCTAACTTTGCCCTCTTTGGTAATACTAATCCCAAAATTCTCACTATTTCTATCTAGTTGATTGGTTAAAAAATCAAATACTAGCATTTTAAAATATTTTTTCTTATATTCGTTTTTTTCCTGTTCAGTCATATTTGGATATTCTTCAAAAATAATAGCATAGCCAAGATCAATTAAAGTTTTTAAAGAAATCTCATCTTTTATTACATTATTCTTATCACTTTCAGGAAGACTAATTAATTCCTTTGCCCAAGCATAATATTTTTTATTTGTCAAAACATTTCTGTAATTTTCATTAATAATCGCTCCTACAGTTTTATTTTCCTGAATATCTTTATTTAAAATGTCAATACTTAATATTCCTCGATTATGGTGGCTATCTTCTATGCGATAAATATCAGTTACATCGACATTCAACAATTTACCAATTTGACTAATAGCTAAATCCACATCATCCACCAAATCGATATCTTTCATCTTTAGGTATCCTTTGAAATTATTATTAACAATTACATGTCTGGGTTGTGTTAAATCATTCTCACCCAAATGCAAACTTTCAATCTGAACTTTTTTAGAAGACGAAATCCCACGTGATTCATAATTAAACAAAGTATATTCTGTATCTATCGTTTCAAGCGATTCTTCTTGTTTTTCTGCTTTGGAAATTTTATGTTGTTCTTGCCTTTGTTGTTGCGCTTTTTTCTTTTCCAATTTAGAAATCTCATATTTTATTTGATTTTCTATATCTTTTAACTTTTTACTACTAGTAACAAATTTATTTTTTAAAAATTCAATATCTTTATATGTCAAAAATTTATTGTTAATAGCCAAATTCTCTATTAAAGATTTTATAGTAATACTTTTTAATTCTTGATCCATATTACCACCTAAATTTTATTAACCTTTCTATGACTTGATCTCTAGGGGTAAAAATTGTATATGCCAATACTTCCTTCTGTCGCAAATTAAAGAAATAATTTAATAAAGGAATATCCTTAATACGAAATTTAATCCCCTTTTTTTTGAGTGAAGGACAAGTAAATAATTTACATCCCATACATTTAATACTGCAACTTCCATTTACCAAATATTTACAAGTTCCTCTCGTTTTCCCATGACAACATCCACAAGATTTTTCAAATTTTTTATTTCGATCACCTAAACATTTATTATCTTTAAATTCGCATAGATTTTTTCCTTGAAAGCAGTTATCTAAATAATCGCAAACAGTATCATAAATATATTCATATCTATCCTTCTTATTTTTAATGTTTATCGCTTTTTCAATATGATATAAATTAAGAATTCTTTGATCCTTTTCCTTTGTTATATCAATATCTTTATGATGAATAGTAATATGCAGATTCACCTTTTTTTTGCATAAAAATCTTAGTTTGCGTATAGATTTTAAAAAATCTTGATATACATCTTCTTGCAATGGTCGTTCAAAATTAATAACTATAATATTTTCTTTTTTCTTTTTTTTCAATTCCCTATATTTCATATGATTACCTATCCTATATAAGTATAAAGTTATATATATTTTTTGTCAAATAAAAAAGGCGTATTCTATGACTATCGATTACTTTCTTTTTTTACTTTTTTGAATTCTATAAATGACTTTCATAACCACTCGATCAGGGAAAAATTTTTCAAAAAAATGTACAAATCGAAGTTTAAAACCTGGAATAATAATCATTTTATTTTTAAACATTTTATCAATCGCATATTTTGCTACATAAGTACTAGAAAGCGGTCTAATAGAAAAATTCACTCCTGCGGTTTGATTAAAATTTGTATTAACTGGACCTGGACATAAACAACTTACAACTACTTTAGACTTGCTTTTTCGCAATTCCTCATTTATAGCTTCAGATAATCTCAAAACATAAGCTTTAGAAGCATAATAAGCAGCCATTAAAGGTCCAGGTTGAAACGCTGCACTACTAGCAACATTTAATATGTACCCCTTATTTCTCTGTTTCATTTCTTTAACAAATAATTTTGTGAGTATATGAACGGCTTTTATATTTACATCAATCATGTTGATCTCTTTAGCTAATTCTGTAGTAGAAAACGGTCCAAAAACACCAAATCCAGCATTGTTAATAAGAACATCTATTTCTTCTCCTCGAGTAGCTATAAATAACTCTTTAATCTTTTTTTCATCAGAAAGATCAATTGCAATCGTTTTCACTTTGGTTGGTAAAGTGGCTTTTAATTCTTCTAATTTGTCCATACTTCTAGCTACTAAAATTAAGTCATAACCTAATTCAGCCATATATTTAGCCATGGAATATCCAATTCCAGAAGATGCCCCTGTAATTAATGCTTTCATAGAATCACCACCTATCTTTATTATAACATATTTTTACCTATAAATAAAAGAGTGCACTATTTACACTCCTTTATTTTTCTCTAGAGAAATCAATCATATGTCACACTTTTTATAAAATTAAAGATATTTTTATAATTAAGTTATACATAAATA
>CANQVY010000119.1 GCA_947627405.1 uncultured Bacilli bacterium
CCCGCTGTAATTTTTCCTAATAGGGGAACGGAAACTACTTTTTCATTTTCTAAATATTCATTTGGAACTAAAAGTTCAATCGTTCGATTCCTTTTTTCCAATTTATTGATGTATCCTTTTTCTGCCAATTTTTCTAAGTGAAAGTGTATAGTTGCGGGAGAAGAAAGATTTACTTTTTTTCCAAGTTCTCGGACTGTAGGAGGGTATCCTCTTTTCGCAATTTCTTTTTTTAAAGCATCTAATATATCTTCTTGCCTTTTTGTTAATTTTTCCATTGTATCACTCCTTATTTTCATTTTAATATAATCAGCAGTCTTTGTCAAACAAATGTTTATAAAAGATTTCCTTTTTTTCTTTATTGGTTTTTGATATAATGAAATAGGTGAAGAATATGAAAAAGGTTTTATTGATTGATGGAAATAATATTTTATTTCGCAGTTATTATGCAACAAGTTATAGTGGTGTAATTATGCGTAATTCTAAAGGTTTTCCAACGAATGCTCTTTATGGACTGATTAATATGTTAAATAAGATTATCAATGAAGAAAAACCTACTCATATCATGGTTGCTTTGGATAAGGGAAAAACATTTAGACATGATAAGTACGAAAGTTATAAGGCTGGACGTAAGGCTATGCCTGAAGAGTTAAAGGTTCAATTTCCTAAGGCAAAGGAAGTGATTCATGCGATGGGAATTGAATATTTTGAGATTGATAATTATGAGGCTGATGATATCATTGGAACTTTTGCTAAAGAAGTAGATAAGAATGAAAATTTTATTGGAACCATTATTTCCAGTGATAAAGATTTATTACAATTGATTAGTGATGATGTGGATGTTCGTTTGTTAAAAACCAATAACTATATAAAAATGGATAGAAAAGTATTTTTAGATACGTATAAAGTAGAACCTATTCATATGATTGATTTAAAAGCATTAATGGGAGATAGTTCAGATCATATTCCGGGAGTAAAAGGGATTGGAGAAAAAACAGCTATAAGTTTACTTGAAAAATATACTACAATTGATAATTTGTATGATCACATCGATGAAATTACTGGAAAAACCAAAGAAAAATTAATACAGGATAAAGACAATTGCTATATGAGCTTAGATCTTGCCACCATTTATAGAGATGTACCAATTGATACAGATTTAGATAAATTAGTTTATAAAGGAATCTCTTATGATCAATATATTGCTCTTTTACAAGAATTTGAATTTCATTCTTTATTAAAAAAAATAGATAAAATGGAAATTAATCAAGCAAAAGAAATTGAAAAACCAAAAGAAGAAGAGAATCCTTTAGTGATTTTAAAATCTCTTGATTCTATAAATATTCAAGAGGAATATTCGATGTACTTAGAAGTTTTAGGATACAATTATCATAAAGCAAAGCCTTTAGGAGTGAGTATTTATAATGCTCATGTGAATTATTTTATTCCTTTTTCTCTTCTTTTAGAAAACAAAGAATTTTTTAACAATGATCTTGTAAAAAATACTTATGATTTAAAGAAAATCCTTTATGTATTTCATAAATATGGAATTGCCATTAAAAATTGTAATTATGATGCTATGGTGGCTTCTTATATCTTGAATTATGATTCTTCTGTAGATATTGCTTTATGTGCAAAAAGTTTAGGACAAGAAATAGATAAATATGAAAGTATTTATGGCAGCAAAATTACTTTAAAGGAACCTCCTATGGATATTATAGCGCAAGAGTGTTCGAAAAAAGCAAAATTTATTTACGATACTAAAAACCAGTTTTTAAAAGAGTTAAAGGAAGAGGAATGTGAGGCCTTATTTTATGATATTGAAATGCCTTTGGTGCAAGTTTTATATGCTATGGAAAAAGAAGGAATTCAAGTCAACAAAGATTATTTAGAACAAATGGGAAAAGAAATTGATTGTAAGATGGAAGAATTATCTGAAAAAATTTATGAAGATGCACAAGAAAAATTTAATATTATGTCTCCAAAACAATTAGGAACTATTTTGTTTGATCAATTAAAAATTAAATATCCAAAAAGAAAAAAAGAAGAACAGAGATATTTAACAAACAAGGAAATTTTAGAAAAAGTTATCGATCAACATCCAATTGTTGAAAAAATATTGAATTATCGTACTTTATCAAAAATTAAGGCGAATTATGTTATAGGACTGATTAGTGAAATTGAAGATGGACGAATTCATACGATTTTTAATCAAACTTTAACTCGAACAGGAAGATTATCAAGTGAGTCGCCTAATTTACAAAATATACCAATTAAAGAAGAATATGGCAAGTTGGTTCGCAAAGCGTTTATTCCGGATGAAAAAAGTGTTTTACTATCGAGTGATTATTCTCAAATTGAACTTAGAGTTTTTGCTCATATGTCTACTGCGGATAATTTGCAACAAGCTTTTCTTGAAAATAAAGATATCCATACCAAGACAGCTTCTGATATTTATAAAGTAGCAGAAAATGAGGTAACTTCCTCTATGCGTAGAACCGCTAAAGCTGTAAATTTTGGTATTCTTTATGGCATTAGTAGTTTTGGACTTTCCGAAGATTTACATGTCGATTTTAAAACAGCAAAGGATTTTATTGACCATTATTTAATTGCTTATCCAGGAATTAAAGAATATATGGAAAAATTAAAAACTTTGGCGTATGATCAAGGATATGTAAAAACCATTATGAATCGAAAAAGAAAAATAGAAGAGTTAAAATCGAGCAATTATATGATTCGTTCTATGGGAGAAAGAATGGCGTTAAATACTCCAATACAAGGAAGTGCTGCGGATATATTAAAAAAAGCAATGATTGAAATTTATCAAGAGTTAAAACAAAGAAATTTAAAGAGTAAAATGTTATTGCAAGTACACGATGAATTAATTTTTAATGTATTGGAAGAGGAGTTAGAAGAAGTAAAACAGATTGTTCAAGAGATTATGGAAAATACCTATAAATTAGATGTTCCTCTAAAAGTAGAAATTTCCATAGGAAAAAATTGGTATGAAGCAAAGTAGGTGAAAAAGATGCCGGAAAAACCAGAAGTCATCACAGTAGTCAATACTTTAAGAAAAAAGTTAATAGGTAGGACTTTAGAAAAAGTGGATGTATATTGGGAGAATATAATTTCTTATCCGAGTGTAAAAGCGTTTAAAAAGAAGATTTCAAAGCAGACAATTCATGAAATTACCTGTCGTGGGAAATGGATTTTGTTTTCTTTGGATACGGATTATTTGTTAATTCATCTTCGAATGGAAGGCAAATTCTTTTTTAGGCATCATGAAACAAGAGATAAGCACGAACATGTTGTTTTTACTCTTGATCAAGAAGAACAATTGCGTTATCATGATACCCGTAAATTCGGTAAAATGCTATTAATTGAAAAAGCAAAATTGGAAACCATGGATCCAATTGCCTCTTTAGGATATGAATATTATGATGAGCGATTAACACCAAGTTATTTAAAAGAAAGGTTAAAAAAGAAAAGTTTACCTATAAAAACGGTTTTATTAGATCAAAGCATTATTGCTGGTATTGGGAATATTTATGATGATGAAATTTTGTTTTTATCTCATATTCATCCGTTAAAAAAAGCCAATACTTTAACCAATAAGAATTTAAAAGAAATTATAGAAAATACAAAGATCACTATGGAAAAGGCCATAAAGCTAGGTGGCACTACGATAAAATCTTATGAATCTGCGGAAGGAGTACATGGTAAATTTCAAAATGAATTGTTGGTTCATACGAAAAAAGAATGTCCTGTTTGTAATCATAAAATAGAAAAGATTAAAGTAAATGGTAGAGGGACGTATTACTGTCCTAAATGCCAAAAGTAGGTGAGGTATGTTTATATTAAGTAAAGAGGATCGAAAAATAAAAAAGATTGTTAAAAGTAATAAGAAAATTTATTGTACTAAAGAAGATTTAAAAGAATTAAAATATTTTATTCATACGTATCAAGTGACAAATCCCAATACAATAAAAACGATTGCTTCTTTAACAAAGGACGATCGAAGTTATCTTAATAAGATTATGATAGAATATTTTCCTCGAATAAAAGAGATTCAATTAAGATATGAAAATAGGGATTGTATAGATGAATTTATTGGTAAGACTTGTAGTATGATTCAGGGTGGAGGATTAAGAGAAAAAGAAGGAACGGGTTACAGGCTTGGCCCCAATGATATGGAATATATAAGTGATATTATCGATATTTTATCGGCGAATTCCTTTAACGTTTATTTAAGTGAAG
>CANQVY010000120.1 GCA_947627405.1 uncultured Bacilli bacterium
TTTCTTGCCTTGATTTTTGAAAAAATAATCGAAATAGAAAAATATTATGATTGGGAATCAATTTTTAGAGGTTCCCTTAATTGACTTTCATTATCAGATCCTCGATATTCTTTGTCATTTAGAAATATCACCAATGGATATTTATAATCTGAATTATAATTAGCAGGATACACTAATCTGTACGCTAATTCACACTCATATTTTTCTGTGTCGCTATAACAACTCTTTATATTATCTATTTTAATAGCATCACTTGCAAAAACTATTGTATGCTTCACATATGGCAACAAAAAATATACCATGATAATAATTATATACTTATTTATCTTTCTCATTAAACAGCCTCCTCGTATACTAATTTTATTAATTTATATTTAAGTAATAAACTCTATAGCAAATTATATAAAATCCCAATAAAAGCTAATATGTATTATACTAAAATAAATTTTCACTCATCCAATGTAAATACATTTCATATATGGTGCTCATTCTTAAAAAGATATATCCACACAAAAAAGCTCAAAATTTGTACTTCTATATTAACTGTATTTAACAAATAATATGATACGTTGATTATATAATAAAATTTTTGATATTTGAAATTATTTTTTTTATATTAATACACAAATATTCAAAAATATTATTAGAAAAAATCCCCTCATAAAAAATGTAACTACATGCTAGCAACATTATTTTATCTTTGTAGTTTATAAGGTCATATTCAATTATTGTTAAAATCCTAAAAATTAACATAAATATCAATTCACTTGTATCAATACTTATACCGTTAACCTTATAAAAATTATTAAATTTCTCAATAAGATTAAATAATGCATAGTATCGTTTATTATTCATTTCGACTGAAAACTTCTTTATTTTAATTGTGTTCTGTTGTATATTATAATGCATGTCTATTCCACTCAAATATTGATAACATTGGTTATGTAAAATATATTTATTACAATGATATTTAGGAAAAAAATACATGCCTCCCAAAAATATATTCCAGAAAAAAGTAGCAAATTCCAAAGATATAGGATTATGTCCAAATGTCTCAAAGTCAAAAAAAACGGGTTTTATCCCGATATTCATATCTCCCGGATCTCCATGTGAAATTACAATATCTTGTGGTTTGTTGTCTAATATATAATTGTATGTATTTTGAAGCATTTCCTTAATATCAATTACTCTATTTCCTAATTCAAGTCTTTGATTATCCCATTCTTTCCATACACCAAATCTATTATTTATCCTTTCAAGGATAAACCTATGATATGCGACTCCAAGCGATGTTTTATTACTTATCAATTTGAAAACATATGAATTTATAATATTATCCCATAATTTTATAAATTCATTCAAATTCGAATTATCATTGAGTGAATCATTTAAAAGACCTGAATTGTATTTTATGCTGTCATCATATTCATATATAATAGTTTTATAGCTATTATTGCATATGATTTCATGAATATATGGTATTGGAATTTTATATTTACTTGCCAACTCATATCCTTTTATCTCATTATCAATGCTATTATATGAGCTGATTTTAAAAAAATACTTTTGGTTATCCTTTAAACATACACCATTTGATGAATTTTGTTGAATATACAAAGAAATTATATCATAATTTTTAGCTAGACTATTTACACTCATAAACATTTTTCATCACCTCCTCTGCCATAAGCTTTACTTTGTCTGTATTAACATATTTTGACTCCGAAATGTTCAAATACTTTTTATAATCAATGTTCCAAATATCATTTAAGACACATAGTGTTTCTTGCATACTTTTACAAATCAAGCCATATCTAAGAGCTTCTATTTTTATAAATACTAATAACTTTTTTAAAAGTTTTTTACCGTTGGTATTAGGTGAATATAATTCTCTGTTAATTGAAAATATTATTTCATTAATTATGTACTCTTCGGATTTTATTATATGTTCTATAATCACGCATGGTAAATTTATATTTTCTGATATATAGCTCGGATAAATTACATTATTTTGCATGAAATAAATATACCACTTAGTTTTCATATCTATGTCCATGCTTGTTATCTGTTCCATACTAAAACAATTAACTCCTATATGGATATTATATTTTTGTACTTCCAAATTTAAAAATTTCATTATTTCCTTTATTGAATCTTTCGTTATAATCATTATATCAATATCGCTCCAACCTAATATCGGCACCTCTAGTGCACAACTGCCTACAACTGAAAATAACATAATTTCATTTTTAAATTTATTGAATAATGATTCCTGAATATTTATAATTATAGTTTTTAATGATTCATGAATATTCAATTCACTAACAGGCTTTACAGTTGTTGGGTTTCGATAAGAATTCATATTTACCATATAATCAATTTGACGATAAAAATTTCTAAAGCTACCATTATTATGTACAATAACATCACATTTTTTTTGCAACTCATCAACTTTTTTTGATTTCTTAAAATTATCTTTAGCTATCAGTTCTTTATTATCCCCTGTATTCCTATCAATTCTTATTTTTTCTTCCGCCAAAATATATACTATCTTGAACTTATTTGCAAAAAGATATTTAATCTGGTCAATTAATTCTGTGTTCCACAAACTTTCTATAGATATTGCGTTTTTATAATAATGTGCTTGGACAAATCCTACAATCTCTTCTATAAAAGCCAATGAAAAAAAGAAATTCTTTTTTTCTATAATACCTTTATCTTTTAAGTTTGATGCAAAATATTTTAATTTTAAATTCCATATTCCATATTTACTATTTAAATACTGTCCCATAGAAGACTTGCCGCTTTCGCTTAACCCACTAATTCCATATATAGTAATATCCAGATTTTCTATTGTTTTTTTCAGACGATTTTCCCAAAAATCAAAAATCTTTTTGTAAATTTCTTCTTTTGAATTTTGATTACTTTTATAATGTAAATCAAATTGTATTTCTTTTAAATAATCAAATTGTATTTTATTATACTTAGAAAAAAAGCTATTTTCAAAAGGAATATACTCGTCTTCTAACAGTATTTTTATATCCTCTTTCTTTAAATCTTGACATTTTAATGAAAACTTTTTTAAATAATTATCTATATTTTCTGAAAAACATCCTCTCACACTTAACGTTGCAAATAATCTTGCCATAATCGTATCAAATCCTTTATCTACAAAGATAATTCTTTTATTTATATTCTCTATTTCTAATCTTCTTTTATATAAGCATTGATAAAGTTCGTCTATTAGTTCTTCCGGAGTGCTCTTATAAAACCACCAATTGTAATCTCTTAGCTTATTTGTTCCTTTTAGTTCTACATATCCAAATAGGTTATTCTGAGACACAATATTTTTAATTAATGTAGTTTTGCCTGCTCCATTAATTCCATTAATTGAAATCAAAATTTTTTCCATCACATTCTCCTTGAAAATACTTATACTTTCCTTTGTTCTCGATATTACCCATGTTCTTCATTTTTTCCACTTTCATATTAAGTCCCATTATTTGTAATTCTCTATTCATTTCTTCAGCAATCTTATCAAACAATTTATCATCATATAAATATAATTTTATTGAAAATAAATTATTGTATTTTTTCTTTATCTGAAATCTTAAAATACTATTAGGATACTTAAGATTTATTTTTTTTACAAAGAAATGAAATACTGAAGAATGTATACATTGATCTCCTATAGTGAAATATTCACTTTGGCGTCCTCCACTTAATGTTAATACTGGGCTCATATTTCCACAACCACATTGTATACTTTCTAATTTTCCTATATCTCCAATATTATATCTAATAAATGGCATTGCTTTATTTGTTAATGATGTAATAATAATATTTCCTAATCCATCTCTATTATCTTTTCTTGGATCGATTTCAACAAATACGTTGTCCTGTACTACGTGCAAATGTCCATATTCACACTCTAAAGCTATTGCATATACTTCTCTGCATCCATAATGATTTCTTATTATACAATGCCATACATCCTCAAAATATTTTTTTAGTTCGGGTGTATAATATTCACCAGTTAACTCAATATATACAATATTCGG
This sequence comes from uncultured Bacilli bacterium, assembly GCA_947627405.1. Lineage (GTDB taxonomy): Bacteria > Bacillota_I > Bacilli_A > RF39 > UBA660 > CALVUP01. Next base: position 4,062 of record CANQVY010000120.1, read on the forward strand.
AAAATTTAATTTATTATCTATAATATACTCTGTTAGAATATGCAAAAAGCTAGGGCTCACCAACATCCATTTAGGGCAACATTCAATCATTTTATTATAATATGTTTTTAAATTATTTTCATTAATATATAAGGTGTTTAATGAAATCCAATGTTCTTCCTCAATTATGTTAGGAACTTCTATACTATTTTC
>CANQVY010000121.1 GCA_947627405.1 uncultured Bacilli bacterium
AATATTGCCTTCCACTTTTGATTGATCAATCAACCATGATCTTTCTCCTGGCATAGCTGAGAATAAATCATAACTTTTTGGAATGGAATATTTTGATTGAAATGAAGTTGTTTTTAAATCGTCATAGTAAGCTGTTTCATCAAAAGAAACGACATTCCATGTATTCTTCATAACTTTATCATCAGAAATCAAATAATCCTTAATTTCGTGATCAATTTTGTATCCAAGATTGCCTTTTTCTTTATTATTATATTTTAAATTATCAATAGAATCATCATAACCAGCTTCTACGGTTATTCCATCATTTACAATTGAATCTACCATAATCAATGTTGTTCCATCATCTTCTTGTTCCATAACCCTAAATAAATAATCAGAATAGTAAACGTATTCACCAACGATCCTATTTTGTAATTTAGAATTTGATTTACCAATTTGATAATCCCCTAATCGGTAAGGATCTTCACGACTTCCATTACCGCTTTCTACATAAACTCCTTTTTTAATATGAATCACTGGACGAATTTGTGCCAATGTATTTGCACTTATCGTCTTAGAATTGGCCCATACATTCGTATCATCCTTTCGATTTGCTAAGAAATAAGTAGCCATACCATCTGTATCTAAATAACTATTTTCATTTTCTTTCGTACGATTGTATTCATATAAAGTAAGCAATCCTACATTTGCTTTTTCTTTTACACTACATCCATCTTCATTTGCAGTAGCAACATTTCCTACACACCAATTGCTTTTTACTATGTAATCTTTTGAATGTATATGCTTATAATAATAATCATTTAACCATTTATATATATTCGTCTTTTTATATTCTTTTTGATTTCCATACACAACATTGGAAATAGGATCAGCAGATATCAATTTAATCGTTCCATCCTCATTTAATCCAACGATTTGATACAACATACCAGAAAATTGTACATAATTATTTAAATTCGTTCCTACATAATAATTTTTATTATTGGTATTTTCTTTAATAATACCTTCTAACTTTCTTACAACTTTAACAGTTCTTTTTACCGTTGTTTTATTTTTTAATCCATCATAAGCAATATAAGAAATTTCATAGGTACCTACTTTAGTGGTATCGATTGCATTGTTTTTGATAGTAACTTGATCAACAGCCATGGTTCCATCTTCTTGATCTACAACACTTTTTACACCACTTTCTTTATAACTTTCTTTAATATCCAATGTAATCTCTTTATCCCCATTTAATACAATCACAGGCCCCTCATGATCCACATTATTTTCATAAGAACCACACTTTAAATAGGTATAATATTCAGCTTTCCCATTTTCTTTTCTTACCTTTACCCAAGAGCGATCCAAATCACATCCATTTTTCGTTTTTGGAATATATAAATCTTTTGCCTCTACAAATTTTCTTGTATAAAGTTCTTTTGCAGAAACAGTTGCTACATCAAGATCACGAGAAGGAATCTTATTTGCATACATTTCAAAGTAATTCTTTCCTGCTGTGCTTAAAGCATCGACTTCTTTATTAAAAATAACAATTTTAGAAAAATAAAAGGTCCATACGAAATAAGCAATCAACAAAATTCCTATAATTATAAAAACAATATTTAATACTTTTTTATTATGATTATAAAATTCTTTCATTTTCTTTGTCCTTTCTTCGTACAACCAAAGCCCTCTCATCTTACACTATTCTATATACAATTTTATCATATGATAAATTTTTGTCAATTGAAATAAAGGAATATATTAAAAAAAATAAGAAAAAATCTTATTTTAAATAATACTTATATTGATTGTTTCGAACATGAATAGATAAAAAAATATGACTGGCCATAGAAAGTTCTCGATTTACCACTAAATAGGTACTATCTCCTTTATATTTTTCTTCCATAGGACTTTTGATTTCAAGTTCTTTTTCAATCGTACCCATCGTATACTTTATTTTCGCATGAGACTTCAAAAATTCATAAAATGTATATCCTGTATAACTTTCAGAATCTAAATTTAGTTGTAAAAAAGAAATGTTACTACCCAAGGAAGATGCCAAAACATCTTTTGGTACAACAGAACAAGTCGTCATATTGCATTGATCATATAAATAATGAATCGTATCTAGAAAATGAATTTCTTCAATTGAAAATGGTGCATTGTTAAGATCTACATTTTCTTTTAAATGATATTCTTTTTCTTGGTTTAAAACACTATAATCCTTTGGGTTAATCTTGATTTTTATATTTTTAGAGTTACTTGTATAGTATAAAGTATATTTTCCTTCTATAAATTTTTCATCAACTCTATAGATCAATAAATAATTATATTTTCCCTGATAGGTTAAATATGTCTTTGCATATGGAGTACCTAAATCTTTAAAGTAATTGTTGTATTTTGTTGTAGGCGTAACTGTTGTTTGATTATTCATAAGAATAAAATCATCTGTATTCATCACTCGACGCCCACTCTTATTTTCAATGGCTAAATCCAAAAGAATAAAACTTTTATCTTTTTCAATAATTTGTCCACTACTACTATATTTCGAAGTATAAACATTTTTCAAAGTTATTGTATACCCATTCGCATAAAAATTTTTCCCCTGTTTATAAGTTTTAAAACTAAGTCCAAATCGAATAATAGAAAAAATAAATAAAACTGAAAAAATTCCAATAATGATGTTTAATATAAATCGATTTTCATAATAATAATATTTAAAATATCTAAGTTGAGCTTTTGCTTTATTAATATAAACATCTTTATCGATATTTAAACCTACTTCGATTTCTTCACGATCTTCTTCGCTGGCTTGTAAAAACTCTTCATCATTTAAAAAACCAAATCTTTGTAGATCAATTCCTAAAATTCGAATAATTAATAAAACAAAAACTACAAATTGAGGAATAGAAAAAATAGTTAAAAAATCTCGAATCAACCGAATTTGTGCTGAATGAATGGTAGAATCATGTAGAGTATTAAAATAGGAAGAAGCCGCTAAAAATAGAACAAATAAAATAGCATATTCAACACAAATTAATACATAACTCAATTTAGGCTTCTTTTTTTGATGAAGCAAAATTAAAATAATCGTTGTTCCCAATAACAATAGTAAAATGGTAAAATAAAGAAGTGGGGATACATAATTTTTAATAGAATCCAAATTCGGATTATACACTTCGGTTTCAATATATCCATTAATAAAAGAATGCAGATTTGTTACTTTATAATAGATATATCCAGAAAAAAGCAATAATAGAATATGAATTTGTCTAAAATACTTAATTAAAAAAGCATAAGGTTTTCGAACAATCATATCTTCACCCCTATTCTGATATCATTATACATGAATTTTTAAAATTTAAAAAGTATTTTTATAAAAAACATGTTATAATAAACGAGGTGGTTTTATGAAAAAGAAAATTTTAATGTTTTTGTCCATAGCCTTTTTACTTTTATTCACAGGATGTCAAAAGAGTTATTTAAAAAGTATCGATTACAATCAATTTAAAGAAAAAATAGATAAAAAAGAAACTTTTATTGTGGAAGTCATTCAAACAGGTTGCTCAGCTTGTAAAAAGTTTACTCCTAGATATAGAAAAGTAATTAATAAATATAAAATAACTTCCTATCAATTAAATTATACCAATTTAAAAGAAGATGAAAAAAAAGAATTCGATGAACAATTTTCCATCAATTCGACTCCTACTGTACTCTTTATAACAAAAGGAGAAGAAAAATCCGTTTTAACAAGAATCATTGGAGCCGTAGAAGAAGAAAAAATAATTAGTAAATTTAAAACGTATGGACTTATAAAAGAAAATGACTAACTTACATAGTCATTTTTATTTGATTAAATAATCTTTATCTTTGTGCGGTTCTTCAAATAATAAGCCCTTATACTTTTGCTGTCTTAAGACTTCATAAATACATATAGCGGCACAATTGGATAAATTTAAAGAACGAACGTTTTTAGTCATAGGCAAGCGCATACAATGATCCAGATCTTTTCTTAAGATTTCTTTAGGTATTCCCGTCGATTCCTTTCCAAAGATTAAATAAATATTGTCCTCTTGACTATAATCAAAGCTATCATGCGGCTTATGTCCATAACGGGTAAAATAATAATACGTTCCTTTATTTTTACCAACAAAATCTTCCCAATTCTCATAAACATGATAAACCAATTTATCAATGTAATTGACC
>CANQVY010000122.1 GCA_947627405.1 uncultured Bacilli bacterium
GTAAATGTTGTTGGAAGAGGAATGGTTTATCTAGGTGAAGATAATGTAGCCTTTGAACTCGTAAATTTAGGAAAATATCCTATATATTTAGATAGTCCTCCCAAAGCTTATATAAATGCAAATTCAAATTATATTAATCCTGTTGTTAGTATTGCCATTCAAAAATTGAAATAACATTTACTTATGTAAATAATACCTTTAAAGAAAATCATATCACAAAATTATTGTCAAAAAATTTAGATTTTATATATAATAGAAAATGTAAATTAAAAATAAAGACTACAAATCTTCATAATATCTATTGTTTATGAATTAAAATCTTTTATAGATTTATTATAATCTTCTAAAAAACTTTTATATTTACCATTTCTTTTAACTCCTAAAACACAATTTAAATTGATATTATCAAGTGCTTTAAAAATATTATAATCAATATTCTTATTTGTTTTTCTTAAACTCTTTACTAATTCTTTCATTTCTTTTCTCTTGCTTGTACCATCATTGCTTAAAGAACACTTCTCTGTAAATTTACAAGCACAATTTATAAATGTAAGCGCATTACTTTTTTTCCAAGATAGAATCGCCTCTTCTTTTACCAAATAAAGAGGTCTTATAAGTTCCAATCCTTCAAAATGATCACTATGTAATTTTGGCATCATTGTTTTAATTTCAGATCCATAAAACATAGAAAGTAATGTTGTTTCAATAACATCATCAAAATGATGTCCTAAGGCTATTTTATTGCAACCTAATTCTTTGGCTTTATGATATAAAAACCCTCTTCTCATTCTTGCACATAAATAGCATGAACTTTTAGAATCTATTTTTTCTACCACATCAAAAATATCACTTTTAAACATTTCAATGGGAACATTCAATATTTTAGCATTATCTAAAATAAAATTACGATTATAATCATTATATCCCGGATCCATCACTACATAATGTATCTCAAATTTTATTTTCCCATGTCTTTGTAATTCTTGCATACATTTGGCTAACAAAAAAGAATCTTTACCTCCACTAATACAAACCATAATATGATCATTTTCTTGTATAAGTTCATAAGTTTGTATCGCTTTTACAAATTTACTCCAAATATCTTTACGATATTTTTTTATTATGCTTTTTTCGATATCTTTATATTTTTCCATTTGGTTTAACTCCTTTATGATTGCATGAATAGAATATTTTTCTATATGAAACGAAAGAAAATTTTTGATCTACCAATTTTAAATTTCTATTTTCTATTGCATCTTTTCCCTTTTATTAGAAAGAAGATTACGTTATACGATTTCTTTCTAAATCTATTATTAGTCTATCATATTTTTATAAATAACTAAAATAATTTTATGCAAAAAAAAGAAAAACAAACTGTTTTTTCTGGTTATTCTGTTCTATTATCAATAATATCAATCACTTCGCCAATATACATTCTATGCATTGGTTCGGTTTTATAAAACCTTTCCATTTCGCTTTCCGTAAGACTATTCTTATGTATATGATTGATATCTAAATCTTGTTCATAGATCTTTTTACATAAGAGAGTAATTTGAGCTTCTTGAAAAGTTACAGAATGTTCTAAAAATTCTGGAGTAAATTCTGTAAGAGCCATTTTATCAACATCTCTTCCTGATTTACTTCCGAGTATGCCTAAATCCTTTTTATATTTTTCTTCATAAAAACTAATAGTAAAATAATCATAATTTTCCATAAAAGTATAAGTATAACGAATTGGTTTTACATAAACTGTCACAACGGGTTTATTCCAAATCGTACCCATTCCTCCCCAACTAATAGTCATCGTATTAAAATGATCTTTTTTTCCAACAGTCAGTAAAGCCCATTCTTTATCGAATTTATAAAATGGTTCCAAAGTAAAATTCTTTAAATTCATTTTTGATTCCCCTTTCTTTCTATCGTATGCCTAAAATGAATATTTAATCTTTTTCTTTATTACTTTTTAATTCCAAATCGATTAAAAGGAAAAAGGATTAAAGAAGTTTTCCCCTTAATTGCACTTTTTTTGATATATCCTAAATAACGACTATCAATAGAATTTACTCGATTATCTCCTAAAACAAGATATTTATCTTCTGGTATTTTTTCATAGCCTATATCTTTTGTTGAAAAATCTTTCGTTTCAAAGTGTTCAAAATTTTCTTTTACATATTTTCCATTGACATAAAGTTTATTATCTTTATATTCAACTTTTTCTCCAGGCAATCCAATGACTCTTTTTATAATATATTCTTTTTCTTCCTCTAAGTAAATCACAACAATATCAAATCTTTGAATGGCATTCTTTCGATAATGAATTTTATCTAAAATCATTACATCGTGATCATGCAATGTATTTTTCATAGAATCTCCATTTACAAGGATAGGAGAATAAAAATAAGTCTTAAAGACAAATACAAGAAGAAGGATAACTACATAAGGAAAAAGAGATTGAAACCAAGTATTTTTTTTCTTTTCATTCTTTTCGTTTTCCATAAAATCAGCTCCTATAAAAACAAAAGACCAAACACGGTCAGTTTGATCTTTTGCGCTTAATTTCTTTCTTTAATACGATATTGACCAACAATATTTCTTAAGAATGTTAATTTTGCTCTTCTAACTTTTCCTTTACGAACAACTGTTATTTTTGCAATTTTTGGAGAATGTATTGGAAATATTCTTTCTACACCTACTCCATAAGACATTTTTCTTACCGTAAAAGTTTCATGAATTCCTCCACTTTTTCTAGCAATAACAACACCTTCAAAAGCTTGAATACGTTCCCTTTTTCCTTCTACGATCTTAACATCGACACGAACCGTATCTCCTACTTGAAATTCAGGAATGTTAGGATTTTTTTGCTTTTCTGTAATTCGATCAATTACATTCATGATATCTCTTCCTTTCTGTTTTTTCTATGATCATCTATAACATATATCAATTATAAAGCGGATCACAACGTTATTAATTATAACATAGTTCTTTTCTTCTTTCAAGAGTTATATGTTTTTTTATAATTTTTTTCTTTTTCAAATAAAGATTTCAATAAATCGCTGCTCTGTTTATATCCCTTTTTATTATAATTTGAATGGTTTTGTACAATATTTTCTACTAATGCCAAGCGATTCTTTTCATCAATATCCATTTCTACATAAGCTTTTATATAAGTAAATGCCAAAAAAACATAAAATATCCCTTTGGTTTCGTAAACAGCATCCGTTTTATCCAATATATAACTGACAAGCCACTTTTGAATGTTACTATAGATTTGTGGCAAAATATTATCCTTTTCCATAGCCGTAAGTAAATCCGAAGGAATTTCTGCTTTTTCACCATTGAAATGCAAATAAGATACCGTTGTTTCTTCTTCCAAAATCTCATCATTTTCTTCCTGATCTTCTGCTTGATCCATTAGAATCTCTACAAGTTGCTCAATTTCTTCACTCTCATCTTCTAATAAATCATTTAAAATTTCTTCTGTAAAATTAGAAATATAGGTTACATTTTCCAAATTTTCTTCCAAAAAAGGAGTATCTACATCATAGAAATCTTTTCCTTGTACCAAAGATAAAAAAATAGAATCATTAATAACAAAGCCATAGATATGAATTAAGGCTGTTAAATTGGGAACAAAGAAATCTTTTTGATGATTTTGTAACAATTGATACAAGTTTTGAAACACCTTTATATCATAAATTCGTTCAGCTATTAAACAACAATAATAATTATGATAATATTCTGAAATCTCTGAAATCGTACTTTTGCTTTTTCGTTTACAATTTTCTAAATCCATTCTTCTATATAAATTTTCTATGCAAAGAGAATTAGGGTCTTCATTTGATGGAAAGATTAAAAAATTAGTTAATTCCATATTCTTAGAAGAAGTATTGATTAACTTTTCTAATTTAATAAACATTTGACTTACTTCTTGATCACTTAATTCTTCAATCCACTTATTTTTTTGATAACCAAGTATTTTTAATAATGTATTTATACTTTTTTGTTTTTCCTTTGTTACTGGCGAAGATGCCAACTCATAATAGACTGCATAAATTTTTTG
>CANQVY010000123.1 GCA_947627405.1 uncultured Bacilli bacterium
ATTATGTTGTTCAATTCATCATTAAATGTATCAGAGACAGATAAAAATTCTGTTATCAACATCTTTTTTTGGTCTTCAGTAAAAATAGATGAATCCAATTGATTAATTTTATTATTAATTTCACTCTTAAAATATTGGTTATATAAATTTTGAATACTATAAGAAATTCCACGGCAAAAAGTCAATATAACATCATTTTGGGCTAAAGGTATAATAATATCTTTGCCTTTGGGACCTTTATCTAAAACTTCGTATTTTAAATTACCATTAATCACATGAAATATATTTAAATGCAAAAACTTCGGAAATGCAGAATTTTCTCCATATCCAGCAATAAATAATCCCAAATAATCAGTAGAATTCAGATAAAAATTAATCTCATTTTTCAATGCGTTCGCTAATAAAGATATTTCATTTTTTGATGCTTCTGCACCATTAAAAAAAGTTTTTAAATTTTCATCAATAATATCTGAATAATTTTTATCAATATCAGATGTATAATCAACTTTAATTTTTATATGTGAAAGTTTTTCACGTGATTCATTAAATATTTTTTCAATAAACTCAAATCGTTGAGAACTATTTTTATTTAAATCAATATCATTTTTTTCTTGTATGAATGCGTCTATTGCGTTTATTTGTGATGATTCATTTTCTTTGAAGTTTATTTGAGTACAACAATTAATAATACCATTTAAGTAATTGGTGACTTCATTTCTAATTTGAAATTCAAAATTATAATAATCATTTTTACTATTGATAAAATCGATAAAAAGTTTTTCAACATCATAAAAATCATTTATTTTAATGTTATTAGAATCTATTTCAAATCTGAATTCTTTTAATATCTGATCAATAAGGACGTCATTTATTCTTGTGGCGTTATATGTAATAGCACCAATTGTATTTTTATTAGAAAGAGAAAACACCTTATTCATTGAATTGTAAAACATCTGCATATTAGCAACTGTACCGGCACTATCAGCAGCTAATGCAATTCCATTATGATTAATAATACAAATTCCAACACTCATTATAAGTTACCCTCCTATGCACTTATTATATTTCTTCTTACAAATTCATTATGATGAATTTATAAATATTCCCTTTTATTTTTATTCATATATTTAGCTAGTATTGCAAAACTAAGTTTTAAGTGATTTAATAATTTTGTACATCTTCGAATCAATAGTAATCAAACATTTATTAATCAAGGCACTAACATTTGCTATAACTAAAAACTATTATTTAAATTATATGCCTACGAAACATCTACTTTACCATTTTTTATTTTACATTTTGAATATACCTTTATATAAGATGCTCTAAAAAAGGTTGACTAGGATTGATATTGAACTTTAACTTCAGCCAATGGACATTCTAGAAAATTAGACTATTCTGGACTTAATTAAATTTAATATTACACAAATTCATCTCTCCACTCAATATGCAAACTATATATTTTTCAAAAGATTTAGTCCTTTTAAAATCATTACCAACACTATCAATTGCTTTTTGCTTTTCAAATAACATCTTTTTTAATATTAACATTTCTAAGGTGTATCAACTTTTTCTTTATTTATTTTCAAACTAATAATAATAGTTGTCATAAAAATAACTTTACAATTTCTATTAACATCAACATCTAATTCATATATTTTTTTGTTTATTTTTTATACGTTTTCAATTCCTACATTATTTTCTTTGTATATTTTTGCAATGCAAACTCTTACAATCTAGTGGGAGTTGCTCTATTGTTTTCCCATCTATTAACTGAAGCATGAACTGCACAACGCAAAGATGCCAATTTGGTTTAAGATATATCTAGTTTAGATCTTAGTTCAATTAGTGCTTTTGAATAGTTATATTTCATTATCTTTCATCCTAATTTTGTCAATTTCAAAAATATAACTAATTATAACATTTTTTAATAAAATATCTAATTTTTCATCATAATAATCTTATAATTTTTCTCAAAAATATCACTTTTTTGTGGCCATAATTTTTGCATACTAATAAATGCTTGTTAAAATATCCTTTTATATCCTATCATAAATATTAAAATTTAATAAAAATAATTTTGAAAATGTAATTGTGGCGCTGATATTTTTAAAATAAGTCTGTTTCATAATTTTTGTAACAACACGAATACATAGAAATTTAAAAATAAAAAACAGACTGACACATTGTACCAATCTGATTTATGGCATTTTGAAAAAAGAATACCACTGCACGCAGTAACGAATAAAGAAAAACTACAAATGCTAAAATATTAACAATCATATTTTCAATTGATGCACCTAGCATTGTGTATTTCAATATAAATAACTAAGTAAAAATTAAATAATATTTAGTTTGCTCTATATTTATTAATTTCTATTTTATTCAAAATTTTCCATATGTTCCATAACCTTTTTAAATATTTCGAACTATACTAAGATTGATATCCATTTTTAACAAAACAAAGTTTAATATCTAATTTTAAATGATTTCTAACACTTTGATCGCTTTACAAATCTATTAGTGGAGATTTAGTACCAATAATTTTTTCCTTAAATTTAAAATTATTCATCCATTACAATTCACTTTCAAATTCAACTTTAACATTTGTGATTTTAAATATTTTTGATCCAACAAATTTGACATTATTTGCATCAAATAAAACTAAATTTATTCCATTTTCTAAAATAGAACTTTTGAAGCTTATTCCATCAAAGCCTTTTGAGATAAAAAAATGTGATAACATTTGTGTAATTTTATAGAAACTTTCGTTTTGGGGATTTGGTTCAGTATTAGGCTCGCTGACTTTTCTTGAAATAAGGTCAAAGTTTGTAAATAAATTTTCTTTATTCTCATGATTAACATTGTGAAGATTCACTATTTTTAGTTCTTTAATTGTAACACACTCAGCAACACTATATTCTTGATTTATTATTGGTCTCATTTCCGCCAAAGCAGTTTCATAATTATAACTTAAATATAAAAAATCATCATCCACGGTGTTTAATCTTCCTTCTTTTCTCTTATTCTTAGGCGGAGGTCCACTATTTTCAGCATTAAAACCCAAAAATTTTGTGTCTTTTAATTCATCAATTAATGGTGCAATTATAGAAATAAGTTCTTCTCTTTGATCATCACTAGAAATGGATTTTAACAATAAAAAATCAGAAAACGAAATTCTAATCCCAATATTAGATTCATTAATATTATCACATTCTTTTTGTAATAATTTAAATTTTTCACTTTGTATCCGATTAACACCTAACTGATTTGCATCATCTCTTTTTATTTGTCTTGCTCTAAAGAAATGAGAATTTGTCGGAATAATTTCCTCGTTATAACATTGTGAAAACAATTTATTAAAATATTCATTAATTTTTGTTTTATTAATTTCATTGCAAGCTAATTCTCGCATATCATCCCACTCATGTTCTGCAGACTTCATCATCAGGAAAATTAATATAATGTATTTTAATTTCCTAGAATCATGTTGTTCATTTTTCATATTAATAATTTCTCGACTTTCATCCTAAATAAAGATTTTATTCATATAATAATTTATTTTTTATAATCCACATCTATGTAATTAGATCATATTTTGACTTTTATTCTGTATTGTCATAAATAATGGTAATATAAATAAATCGTGCAAGATATTTTCTTGTAGGAAAAGAGATATAATTTGATCAATAATTCTAAATTTATTTCCAGTATAGTTTAAAGGAGATTTGATATAGTTCATTTACGACTTTTCTCTAAAGTAATATTTTTTTAAAACAACTCTTGTAATTTTCTTTTTGCAATTTTGGTAGGTTCATAATAGCCATTTTCCCATCTATTCACGGTAGAAAATGAAACATCTAATATTTCACTCAATTTTTTTTGAGAGATGTTTAATTTTGCTCTTAGTTTTAAGATTGCATTTGCGTAATTTGTTTTCATTAAAGCACCTTCTTCTAGTCCTCGCACTTTA
>CANQVY010000124.1 GCA_947627405.1 uncultured Bacilli bacterium
ATAATTACATTTTAACTATATCATATTGCTTTCTATTTTTTGTTTATTTTTGTCTCACATCATTTACAATTATACAAAGATCTATATTTTCCCTGATCCTTCTCTATTTTTCATTTTTTGTATTTTCCTATTTAAACAACAAATAAAAAGAACTATTTTCCAAGTTCTTCTTCAATGCGCATTAATTGATTATATTTACAAATTCGATCTGTTCTAGAAAGTGATCCTGTTTTGATCTGTCCTAAAGACAATCCAACGGCCATATCAGCAATAGTCGTATCTTCTGTTTCTCCACTTCTATGAGAAATAACCGTTGCATATCCATTATTTCTAGCTAACTCTATTGTTTCTAATGTTTCTGTTATCGTACCAATTTGGTTTACCTTTAACAAAATGGCATTCCCTGCATGATGATCAATTCCCATTTGTAAACATTTTTTATTGGTAACAAATAAATCATCTCCTACCAATTGTATTTTATTTCCTATTTTTTCAGTAACCATTCTAAACCCTTCCCAATCATTTTCATCCACTGGATCTTCAATAGAAATAATTGGATATTTGTTTACAAGTTCTACGTAGAAATCAACTAATTCTTCAGTCGTTAAACTTCTTCCTTCTCCAGCTAATTCATATTTTCCATCTTTATAGAATTCGGAAGCGGCAACATCAATTCCTAAACATACATCTTTACCAGCTTCATATCCTGCTTTTTTAATTGCTTCCATAATAAGTTCAAAGCCTTCACTATTGGACTTCAAATCAGGAGCAAAGCCACCTTCATCCCCAACACCGGTTGCAAGTCCTTTTTCATTTAATACTTTCTTTAGATTATGAAACACTTCAGCTCCAATTCTTACCCTTTCTTTAATTGTATCTGCTTGGGGAATAATCATAAATTCTTGAAAGTCCAATTTATTATCTGCATGGGCCCCACCATTAATTATATTCATCATTGGTCTTGGAAGTACTTCACCATTTCCAATATATCGATATAATGGTAATTTCTTGGATAATGCTGCAGCTTTCATTACCGCCATAGACACACCCAATATAGCATTAGCTCCTAATCGACTTTTTGTTTCTGTACCATCCAACTCAATCATTGCATAGTCAATCGCTTTTTGATCATAAGCATCCATGCCTACAACCAAATTTTTAAGTTCTGTATTTACATTTTTTACTGCATGTAAAACACCTTTCCCTAAATATCGAGTTCCACCATCTCTCATTTCTAAAGCTTCTCTTTCTCCAGTAGAAGCCCCGCTTGGAACACAAGCCCTTCCTAACGATCCATCTTCAAGAATAACATCCACTTCTACAGTAGGATTGCCTCTAGAATCTAATATTTCTCTTCCTTTTACATCCGTAATCTTCATATTTCATCCTCCCAACATTATTCATTATACTACAAATTTAATCCCTATAATATATTTATTTTTATATTTTATTATGATATAATTTTTATAAGGAGATTAAATATGAAAATCGTATCATTAACAAAAGAACAATTTGATAGATATGCTAGCAAACATTTTTATAAGAATTATTTTCAGACTTCATTCTATGGTGAACTTATGAATAAATATGAATTTAGTTCAAATTATATTGGTTTTATTGATGATAATAAAAAGTTAATTGCTGCATCTTTAATTTTATATAAAGAAATATTTATGAATTATAAATATGCATATGCTCCTAGAGGGTTTCTAATTGATTATAGCAGCAAAGAACTTCTAAAAGATTTTATAGAACAATTTAAAAAATTATTATATAAGCAAAATTTTATATTTTTGAAAATAGATCCCCAAATTTTTCTAACTGAACGAGATAAAAATGGAGTGATAATTGCTTATAATCCAAAGGCCAGACAAATCATTAGTAATTTGGAGGAATTAGGATTTAAATATAAAGGAGAAACAAAATACTTTGAAACGGTAAAACCTAGATGGGAAGCAATAGTAAAATTACAACCTAGTATTGATCAAATCTATGCTAATCTCTCTAAAAATACAAGAAATAAAATTAATAAGGCTATACGAAGCGGGGTAGAAATCTATAGAAATCAAAGCGGAAACATAGAAGGAGTTTTTGATTTTATAAAGAAAAAGCATGCAAGACCTCTCGAATATTATAAAAATTTTTATGAAATATATAATCGACAAAATATGTTTGAAATTTACTACGCCAAATTAAATACAGAAAAATATGTAATTAATAGTAAAAATAGTTATGAAGATGAATTAGAAGTAAATGACGATTTAGCGGCGCAAATTCAAGATCCAAATTCAAAAGGAAAAAATATAAGAAAATTAATCAATAAAAAAATGGAATCTGACAAATTATTAAATACATATAAAAATAATTTAGTAGAGGCAACCAATTTATTAAAAAAATATCCAGAAGGATTTAATATTGGAGGAGCTTTTATTATAAAGTATGAAAATACCACCTATTTATTAATTGAAGGATTTGACGAAAGATATAGAGAATTGAATTGTAATTATCTATTAAAATGGGTATTGATTCAAAATGCTAAAGAAGAAGAATACAAGATAGTAAACCTAAATGGTGTAGTTGGAGAATTTAAAGATGTAAAAGGAAAATATGCCGGCTTAAATGAAATGAAATTAGGATTTAATTCAACGATTGCTGAATACATTGGTGAATTTGATTATGTAATTAATCCATTCATCTATAATATGTATGCAAATATTAAACCAGTTAATAATAGTGTTAAAAAAGAAAACAATTAAAAAAAATACAAATCAATCTTGTATTTTTTTTGTCAATTTTTTTATTTTAGAAAATCCTTTGCTATGTAACTTAAATACATCATTTTGATTTATCCCAAAATAGGCATCCATTAAATTATCTGTACCATTTTGAAATTGCATAGGTACCCTATTAATTCCTAGCAATCCCTTAATTTCATCATCTGTATATGAAGTCATACTAACAGCAATAAAATTATGAATCAAAGAGATTTGATCTGTCCTAAAATAATCAACGATTTGCTGGATTCTTTCAAAAGCTTTTCCTCCAACTTTTTGAATTAAATCTATTACTTGTTCAAGCGATTGATCAGATGTTAATTCATCATTTCTTTCAACTTCAGTAGATTGTAAAACAGATATATCTCCATGCTTATCAATTATATGTCTAACCTGTAATATATGATCTTGTAATGCACTTTTATCACTTACCGTATATACTTCCATATAGGGGCAATCATGATCATATTTCTCTTTAGTCAAAATATAACGAAAGTAACCATCATCACCATCATATGGTCGCACAGATATCATCTCATAAAGATCATCCTGTGTAGATTCCATCTTAAACAAATTTCCATTCTTTTGGATTTGCAATTCCAAAAAAGTACCATTATCCAAAGAACAGCTAAATGTAGGGTGACATAGACATTTTATGCCATACTCTGAATCTGCACTACAAGTAATAATAAAATCCCCAGTCATTACTTTCTTTTCGGATGTATCTTTAACTGAATAAGAAATATTTGTTTCCCAATGCATAAATTTTGCATTGTTTGATTCATAATCAATAAAACCAGAAAATTTAGCAACATCATAACTAGCTTCCAAAATTCCGTGATTCAATGCTGCCTTTATAACAACTTTTTCGCCAACTATATCTACTTTCCCCACTATATTTATATTATCATATACTTTCAAAGATGTTCCGTCAGTAAGAACCTCTTTTTCTTCCATTTTTAAACCAAATGTGTTTAGAAAGACAAGTGCACTACGGATATTTTGTTCATAAGTCAATTTTTTCTTCTCCATACAACCTCCGTTTAATGATTCATATTATATCACATAATAAATTTTATTACAATAAAAAAACTTGAGATAAACTCAAGTTCCTTATCATATTAAACTATTCAATAATTTCACTAACTACACCGGCACCAACTGTACGTCCACCTTCACGGATAGAGAATTGAG
>CANQVY010000125.1 GCA_947627405.1 uncultured Bacilli bacterium
TATTTAATGGAGTAAATCAATATGCACAAATACTTACTCCTTCAAATAATATTCCAATTGGGGAAAGCCCATATACAATCGAAGTTGTTTTTAAATCAAAAAATTTAAATGTTTCTAATGGCCTTTTTAACATTGGAGTTTTCTATGATCAAAAAAGAGGTAATGCATTTAGAACAGCAGATAAAGGGCTAGATAACTATTATTGGAGTAATGATTTAATTGTGCAATGTGATCTTCAAGAAAACAAGATTTATAATGGTACAACTTTAAACAGTGGAAATAATAGACAAATATATTTAAATTCAAAATTAAAAAAGGAAGATATTGCTACTCCAAACACAATACTTGGCAATGTGACAGTTGGTTTAACTTATCCTGCTTTAAAAGAATATTTGAATGGAAATATATATTCTATTCGAGTTTATAATAGAGGATTATCAGAAAGTGAAATAAAACAAAATTTTGAAATAGATAAATTGCGCTTTAATATAGAAGAAAACAATGAATAATAAGACCAATATAAAAGTAGAGATGCTAAACAATCCTTCATAAAAGCATCTTTTTTTTCATATACTCTTATTATGATAAAAAAGATTCGAGTTTTATTCTTTATTTTAGGAGTACTATTTATTATAATTGGTTTTTATTTCGAACAAACAAAAAATACAAAAGTATATGATAAAGTAATAGGAACTTGGTATGAAGATTCGGGGATGTTATTTACTTTTTCTGAAAATTCTTTTTATTGGTACAAAGATTTTACAAACTTAAAAACAAATTATTATAAAGGAAATATTAAAATAACAAATTTATGTGATTTTCATTTAACAAAAGAACAAATCAAAGAAGAATATGGAAATATAAATTGTAAGGATTATTATGAAATTAAATTATATCCAAAAGAGTTAATTAAGAATCAGAAAACAGAAAAATATAAAGGGAACTATTATATCAAATTTGCCCTTTATTTTGAGAAAAATAGAAAAGCTTATTTATACGATTTTAGAAAAAATAAATTCTATGATGTCGCAAAAATAGAGAACTTTTAAAAAAACTTTTGCATTTATCTTTTTTTTTGATATAATACATATAGGAAACGAGGAGGGATATTATGGCAAAACAAGGAAACAGACAAGGAAAAACATTATATTGTAGTGTTTGTGGAAATGAAAATTATAGAACAAATAAGAATGTAAAAAATACAACAGAACGTTTAGAAATCAATAAATTTTGTCCTAAATGTAATAAACATACTGTACATAAGGAGAAGAAGTAATTATAAAAGGAGAAGAAAAGTATGGAATATATCAATGTAAATGATTTTAAAACAGGTGTAACAATTGCTTTAGAAGGAAATATTTATCAAGTTATTGAATTTCAACATGTAAAACCTGGTAAAGGAGCTGCTTTTGTAAAAGCTAAACTTAAAAACTTAAGATCTGGTGGCACAATTGAACATACTTTTAATTCTGGAGTCAAAGTTGATACAGCTAGAATTGAAAGAAAACCTATGCAGTATTTATATACAATGGATAATAAATTCTATTTTATGAATATGACAGATTTTGATCAAATTGAATTGGATGTATCTTCTGTAGGAGAAAATGCAAAATATTTAAAAGAAAATTTAGAAGTGTCAATTACTTTCTATGAAGGAGAAGTTTTAGGAATTGATCTTCCAGATAAAGTAGAATTAAAAGTAATTCAAACAGAACCAGCTGTAAAAGGGAATACAACGAATAATGCATTAAAGGATGCAGTCGTAGAAACAGGATATAATGTAAGAGTTCCACTTTTTATAGAACAAGATGAAGTAATTATTATTTCTACAAAAGATGGAAAATATGTGTCAAGGGCATAATAATTATGCTTTTTTTTCTTGTTCTTTTATGATAACATAAAATATATATGTAAAGGGGTATTTTTATGAAAGGTGCAAAAGGCGGAAAAAGAGATCAAAAAGTTTCTAAATTATATAGTGCATGGAACAAACGTGAAATAGAAGAAGAATTGGAAGCAATCCAATCTCATAGAAGACAAGATGGCTTAAATTTAAATACAACCGAAAGTGGGATTAATGAGATTGATGATTTATCAGTCGATGAAAAAAGTTTAGGAACAATCAATAAAGATATTTCGATCCAAGAGAAGAATCCAATTCACATTCAAAAAACAAAAATTGAATTTGATCTTATAAAGGAAAAAGACATTCAAAAACAAATAGAAGAAAAGTCAATGGAGCAAGAACAAAAGATTCCAATTGCAGAGAAAGAAAATATGCAATTTCAAGAGCAAGATGAATTACAAGAAATAGAACCAAATTCTTTAACAACGATAGATACACTTATCCCTGAACAAGAAATAAAGCCTTCTATAGAACAAAAGCAAGAGGAAGTAAAACAAGAGGAAGAAAAACAAGAAAGTTCTAGCAAGGCCATTGAATTTTCATCGGATAAAGTAGATTTTTTTCAGCAAAAAGAAGAGTATACCTACGAAACAAAACTTGAAAATGAGATCTTATTAGAACTTGAGAAAATGTTGAAAGAAGACTATTATGAAATCAAGGATTTAGAATATCAATTAAAAGTTTTAACCCAAAAAGAAGAAGATGCTGTATTACAAGAAGAAATTGAGCGTGTAAAAGAAGAATTGGAAGCTTTACTTGATAAGTTTGATATTATTAAGAAAAAATATGAAGAGTTAAAAAATTCAGCAGACTTTACGGATGTAAATTTATTTGATAACAATTATTTATCGAATCTGATAAATAATTATAAGAAAGAAGTACAAGATAATATTGTAATCGATGATTTAATAAAAAGAGTTAAAGAAACAGAAGATTATATTGGGATCATTGAAAAAATTGTTTATGTCGAAAAAGAAAAAGAGGATTTAGGAGATAAAGTAGAGGAAAAAAAAGAAGAATTTGAAGAAAGAGATACCAGTTTTGAAAAATTAGAAGATCAATTCAATAACATAGATAAAATCAATAGTGAAATAGAATCTTTTCAAAATTCATTAAATGGGATTTTAAAAGATATAACCCAAAAAATAGATAATATGGGAAAAATTTATGAAAAAACAGAAACTTATTCTCGAATTGTTCCAGATATAAATCGATTATTTCAAGCAATGGCTCAATTTATGGCTTCAACTATGATTCCAAGAACAAAAGCTGGAAATGTACTTCGGGCAGGACTTATTATCAATGGTATTCAACAGCTAAGGCAGGCGTTTAAAATAGAACGAAAAACAGAAACCAAGCAAGTCACAGAGTTTGTAAATTATGAAAAAGATATTTTAAAAAATATGACAAATATGGATGATTTTGTTAGAAAATTAAATGATGCTTCTAATGGAATCAAAGAAATGAAACAAACTTTTAAAGAAGAACTTTTAGATTATGTAGATTCGATTCCTGAATTTAAAGAATTAATGGAAAATATTGAAAATGTAGAAAAAGAATTAGAAGAAAAGAAATATTATTTAAATAAATATAATAAAGATATGAAAAGAGAATTAGAAAGAAACAATGCAAAGGTGTATGTTTATAAAAATAGTTAAAAAAGCCTTGCAACCCACGAGCAAATTTGTTATAATGAAATTGCTTGTGTAAATGGCGATGTAGCTCAGCTGGCTAGAGCATCCGGTTCATACCCGGAAGGTCGTGGGTTCGATCCCCACTGTCGCTACCAAATTGATAGGAAACTCGGAAAAATACGAGTAAAAATAGAAAACTACTCTCAAATTAAATTGAAAGTAGTTTTATTTTGTCAATTAAAAAAACATACTTGTATATTGACAAATCAATTTATTAATTATGAGAATCATTGTATAAATAAAACGAATGTTGAGTTATAATACATATGTCACACAAGATAAATAAAAAAAGATACCATCTGGTATAATTAAGTTGAAAGACA
>CANQVY010000126.1 GCA_947627405.1 uncultured Bacilli bacterium
GTTACATCCCAAATAGGCGCAAACAAAAAAGCCTATATGCGAGGTTTTAATGTATAATTCGCGCCCGGAGACTCTGCTGAGCAAAAGTTACGCCAATGGGTAAGTTTTGTGAGAGGGGAGAATCTTGACCCTTGGTTCGTAGAAATTGTCCATATCTTTACTGATTTTGACAAACTACAACTATTATTGCATTTGACACGTTTTTGGATATTGGTAATAATTAGTAAAATTGAGTAAAATTACACATCACTCCACAAATATTACACAAAAAATTTTTAATGGTTTTCACAAGAATTAAATAATATAAATCTTACATTTTGTCGAAAACCAAAACTATATAGTTACTAACCAATTTATATTGTTGTGATATGCTGTAATTACAGGTTGTAAATAGTAATGATAAATTCATTAGAAAAAATAAATAATATTTTACTTGAGTTTGAAAAAGAATTACAGCAGTATTCTTATAAATTATTAATAATTAATAAAAAAGAAAAAGTTGCCATAATCGAAGATTCTTTGGTTTTATATTTTGGTTTTTTGACAAATTTTGAAGATTGGTATGGAAAATGCAATACAAATTTTAAAGAAAAAGAAGAGTATATTTTAAAAATTGAAGAATTAACACCTAATACAATAGGTTTTAAATTTAATACAAATACTTTTATTTCAAAATAAAGTCTGTAATAAATGATTCTTTGTATTGTTATTATTTTGATTTTTTCTGCTGTAACGCAAGAATGGTTGATTATCAAAATCACAAATGCATTGAAAGAGCTAAATTAGCAGATAAAATAGATGCGTTAAAGCCTGAATTACAAATTAAAGATAGGATTGACGCTTGGAATGGTATTTCCTACTATTTTATTATTCTAGAAGTATATGATTGTTTAAATAATAAAAAAATAGGTGTATTTCGTACCACATCAAAACCCTATACCTATGTTCAAACAAAGTGTAGAAGATGGATAAAAGACGGTTTTCAACATGGTAATTTTGATATTGTGTCCAATGGATTTGAAGAAGCATTGCTATCTTGGAATGCAAAGGGAACAAAGAGAAAAGAAATATTAGAAGATAATCTAAAATATTTTTATGTTAAAAAGATGGTTAAAGATAAAAACAAGTTATGGGATATTGCACGTGAAATATTGAAAAATGCAATTAACAATAAATATGATGACATTGAACGAAACTCATACATCAAACCGGATAATCGATGGAAGGCTGAAGAATTAGTCTATAAATATGTAAAAAAATATATAAAACAAATAATGTAATTTATCAGCATAGACCATTTTTTCTAAAAAGCAAAAATGGCGGGCAAATGTCTTATGACATATTTGTTACTGGTTTAAATATTGCGATTGAATATCAAGGCAAACAACATTTTGAAGCAATTAATTTTTTTGGAGGAGAAACCGGACTGAAAAAAACTAAAGAACGTGACAAACAAAAAAAGAAATTAAGCGAAGAAAATGGAATTAAACTAATTTACATATATTACTGGGAAGATATAACAGTTGATTTAATCAAGAAAAAAATTCAATTATGATAAAACAAGCAAGTATACTCGACAGTTATATCAGTTTGTTGAAATACTATGGCTATATTCTATTGGTTTTTTATAAAATTTTGCCATGCGTTGTTAAATTGCAATTTTCGCCTATTTTTTAATTTTGTATTTTTTTCATCAAATGCTTCACTAACAATTTTTTTATATGTAAGCCATTCAATATTTGTTTTTTCATCATTTGACTTACTGATATAATGAACTAAATCAAATATTTTTATGAACATTTCTAAAATATTGCTTGGATTTTAATTTTCTATAATTATTGATAGCTCCTTATTTATAAATTTTTTATCAATTAAAATATTATTCTCATGGATATACATAAGACTTTGGTATATTTTTTCGAATATGACAATAATATCATCATCACTATACAAATTAGTGTCCTTTGGTGTTATTTGTTTGTATAAATTAAGTAAATCGTAATCTTTCTTTATTCCTTTATTGATTCTTAATGAATAATTATAATCAAAAATAGATTTTGATTTCCATTCAACATTCCCTGATTTATTGTATTTAGACGAGTTAATTTTTATCCTATCAAACCAATCGTTTTTACCTTTTATATACCTTTGCAATGACCATAATATAAAATCAACAAATTGTATCCCTGAATTCTGTTTTGTAGTTTTTTGAAAAAATATTTGAGGAAAATATGTAGGCATAAAAATTCTATTTACAGTATTTATGATATTAAATTTTTCGTGATAAACATATAAATCTTTTATGTGGCACTCTTTTAAATCAGCCCTATCTTCGTATATCAATAGAATGTCATCACTTGAATTAATGCCGTCTAAACTTGAAAACAGGCTTGCTTGGAGTAATTTTTCTTTATAATCTTTTATAAATACTGCTTTGAATTCTGCATTAATATTTTTAATTTGTTTGCAAAGAACGCTATGCGCATCCGATGGATCATCTTTTGCATGAAAATACCCATTTTGTATTGTTCTGGATATTTGTTTGCAATTTGGTTTTTCGGTATCAAAGATGTTTTTTAACTCTACAATGGCATTGTCTATAAGTTTAGGACTTATCATATTATTAGTCACCAAAGCTCCATATCCTATCCAATTTTCATTATTATATTGAAAAACGGTTTCATCTAGATAAATATATCTCATAACTTTATTATAATAGCCATATTGTAAATAAACTAAAGTATATTAAGCAATCTATTCTACTAAATTCTATATTAACATCATATAAAGCAATATTACTTTTGTCATTTTAACATTTTATTATTACACAAATGTAAATGAACACTTGAAATGATTATTTGATACACTTGAAATGATTATTTTGGAAGAGTTGTTTTAAAAATTTTATAATAATTCTTTAATTAATCACTTGCAAAATATTTTTATTCTGTATATAATATAATCCCTTATTTTAGGTTTGCATAAATAGATGAGGTTGTTAGAAAATGAGAGTATCCCCAGTTAATAATTATGGTCAAACAAATAATGTTGCCTTTGGCAGATTTGCGGATGAGAATGCAAGAAAGGTTGTTAAAAAAGCCCTAGCTACCGATGATTGGGTTATGAAACCCGTTTATGATTCTTGGTTTAAAAGAATTGAGGATGATGAAAATTTCACAGCTTATACAGATAAAAAGTCTGGCAAAGTCAAGGGTAAGTTTGATGATGAATTCGTAAGAAACAATTCTGATGCTAGCATCTATAGTCAGAGAGTTATAAAAAATGGCATAGAAAGATTGAAAAAATTTGGCGCTTTGGATGATTTAAGTATATTTGGTAATGTCGAAGATATTGCTAATTATTTATGGAATTTCCAAGAAGTGCTTAAAGGTGTTGATCTTTCCGAAAAATGGCGTTCAAAAAAACCTCATGGCGATGCACGAGTCGAAGAAAAAGCAAAAGAGGATTTTCTTAATAATTTAGCTGACTAATTCATATAACTTAATATTACTCCATGTAATAATTGTATTTTATATAATTATTCCACGATATTTATGGGTGATAGGCAATTTTTCCATTCAAATTGTTTTTATTATTATAAGTAAGTATCTTTAAAGGAGTAGTTAGGTTTAATGCGCCTTTTGTCGCATAATATTAATAATATAAATCAAAATACCCATTTTAAAGGCAAAGTGCCAAATATTGACGACCTTGCTGCTTCAAAAAGGTTTGCAAATTGCGCTTTAAACGGATTATGGGACAATTTGTCAAACTCAATAAAGAAAAAACGCCCTGATCTTATTAAAAATATTAATGGTATAGAAAATATTATAGTTGAAAAAAAGGATTATAAAGATGCACTAAAATCTTTTAAAGAT
>CANQVY010000127.1 GCA_947627405.1 uncultured Bacilli bacterium
ATTTTTACTATCAATACTACTTACCGTATTGTGACTCACTAAAACAGCTTCTGCTCCAGCTTTAATTCCCTCTATAAAAGGAGGTAAATCATTTTTTTCTATATCTTCATAAGTTCTACGATCTACAACCGAACTAGTATGTGTATCAGCATTATTTCCATAACCTGGGAAATGTTTTAAAGTATAAGATACTCCTGTCCCCTTACTTGCATCAATAACTGTTTTTGCATAAGTAGAAGTTAAATCCGTATTCTTTTGTAATGTCCTTTTATACATATAATCGGAAGGATTCGTAGAAACATCCACAACAGGAGCCAAATTTAAATTTAACCCAAGATTGGATAATACTCGACTCTTAGAAATTGTATCTTGCGTGATTTTATCAAACCCACCAGCATTATACAATTCACTTGGAGATTTAAACTTCTCAGAAACTAAAGCTGGATTGCTACTAATTCTTACTACATCTCCTCCCTCTTCGTCCACAGCAGTTAATAATGGTATATTTGCGTTTTTTTGAAGAGTATTCATCATTGTTTTTACTTGTGTACCTGTTTTATCTTGAAAATCTTTCCCAAAAAATACAAAACCACCAAATTGATATTTTTTTAATATTTCTACTTGGTTTTCATCCGGATATCTCACGAGTAAAATTTGTCCTATTTTTTCATCAGTCGTTAAAGTTTTTAATTTTTTATATGCAGGTTTGTAATAATCACTAAAAATTCCTTCATCTAACCAACTTACAGGAATTCCATCTTTATCTCTTGCCTCTTCTACAACTTTATAGCGAATCACTTCACAAGACTGTTTATTATTATCTTTATTCAATATTCCTGTATATTCAATCACAAGAGAATCTCCCACATCAAAATTTGTACTTTTCACATGAAATGTATAAACACCCGATTTTTCAGTTTGAATTGTAACAGAAGAGGTATCATATTCCATAACTGTTCCTACAATTTCATTTGTCGAATCTTTCAAATTTTTATTTTTAATATAATTTAAAAATCCCAAAAACCCTACAAAAAGAACAAAAATACTTATAAAAATAATTTTCTTTTTCATAACATCACCACAATAAATTATATGGATTTTATAGTTTATTATACTAATATTTCTAAACAAAATAAAAACATTTTCTATAAATTATGCATTCATGTACATTTAAACTATATTCCTATTTCTATAATAACATATTTTAGAGAATTATAACTTATAAAAAAAATCACAATAATAAGCAAAAGCACTTGGTATTGAATATTTTTCTTGCAAATCTTTTTTTGTTACCCAAACATATTTTTTTAGAGGTTGTTTTAATCGAATACAGTAGCCCTTCATATACCATATCACATGTGAAAACACATGTTTACTTTCCCCAATTTCTATAACGGATTGGTAGGAAATTTTTTGATCTAACAAACGATTTTCTATATCAATTTCACAAAGCGTATCACATTCGTTTGGAAATTCATACATAGAGGCTAGCAAACCTTGATTATTTCTTTTTTGAATCGCCACTTTATCTTTATAGATGTAAAGATATACACATCGTTCTTCTATTTTTTTCTCTTTCTTTTTATCTTTGACTGGATACATATGTACTTTATTTAACTGTTTGGCTTTACAATTTTCTCTTAAGGGACATATATTACACTTAGGATTTTTAGGAATACATATCAAACTTCCTAAATCCATAAAACTTTGCACAAATTCTCCCGATTTTTGCTTTGGCAAAATTTTATACATCAATTTCTCATAAACAGAATATGTACTACCTTTTGAAATAGGATCAGCAATAGCATAGTAGCGCCCTAAAACCCTATACACATTGCCATCGATTGCAACGTTAGGTTTTTCAAAAGCAATCGACAAAATAGCTCCTGCGGTATATTTTCCAATTCCCGGTAAACGAAGCAATTCATCCTTATGACATGGCAAATTCTTTTTTCCCTGAGCAATTAATAACTTCGCCGTTTTTTGCATATTCAAAACGCGACTATAATAGCCAAGTCCTTCCCACAATTTTAAAAGATCATCTTCTGAAATTTTCGCTAAATGTTCTAGAGTTGGGAGCTTTTGAATAAATCGCTCATAATAGACTTTAACAGCCTCCACTCGAGTCTGTTGAAGCATAATTTCACTAATCCATATATAATAAGCGTTCTTTGTTTTTCTCCAAGGAAGATCCCTTTTATTTTTTTCATACCAATCGATTAGATTTTTTGCTATTTTTTGCATATATTTCTTCCCTCTTTATTAATTTATAGTTTTATTTTTTTCTTACTTTAATTTGATCTTCTTGATTTAGATGACCAATAAGTAAAGAAGAATTTGGATCATGTTCTTCACAATTCTTTTTTACTTTACCCTCATCATAATTGGCATAACAATATTTACAAAAATGTTTACAAGAATTATATACTCCAACATCTACCATTTCTACACATTTACAGTTTCTGGCTTTCCAAGTCCTAAAATTTGTTTTCCCTGTTAATTGAAAGGCTAACTCATGAGATAAACATACTTCTTCTTTAAAACCATACTCTACTAAATTTTTCTTTTCAAAACATGTTTGAACCGTCATTCCATTTTCTTGAGCACTTTTACAAAAAGATAGCCCTATTTCCATATAATCTTGATCTGTAAATTCTTTAATTCCTAATACTTTGTAATTTTTCCTTACATTTTTATAATCATCAATAAAAGAAACGATAATTTGCTTGACATAGCCTTTTAATAAGCAACACATTTTTTTAAAGGCTTTTTTATGATACTCAAGATTATATTTATCACTTAAAAATATGGGATCATACCTTATAGCTATGTGATCAATACCAACAATCTTTGATACTTTTTTTATAGCTTCTATTAATATTTTCTTTGAAGGGACATAAGGCTCAATGTCTTCTTTATATGGAGTTAATGTAATATGAAATAAAATGGGTTTTTTTATTTTTTTTAAATCATCTAATATAGGAATAGGATTTTTAGTACAAAATAAAATGGCATCAACATCTTCAAAATATATACGACTGATCGTTTGAGGATAAAAAGGATTCCTAACATCTAAAAAGCCCTCTTTGTATCGATTGATAAACCACTTTGAATAAAACGCTACAACATCCGTTCTACCACTAACATTTAAAATCATATCAATTACCCACTTTACTTTTAACATCTATATGATTCATTTTATCATGAAAAACACCAAATAATAAATATTCTTTTACCAAACAATCAATATTAAAAAGAGAAATCAATAACAAATTTCTCTTTGTGAAACTTTTAATGTTGAATAGGGGTCAACATCAAGAAGAGATGTTTATTCTTATCTGATTGCCTATTTTTATAAAAGAATTTATTTTTTTGAACTTGCTCGATGAGTTGTTTTGCAAATGGGGTTTTATTCTTTGTACGAGTTGCAATATTTAAAAATTTATCTCCTAATTCATAATTTTCCTGAAAATAACATTCACGAGCAAAAATCGTTTCAACCAAACAAGATTGTTGTTCATCAAAATGCAATTGAGAACAAGCCTTTCTTACATCCATATGTTCCGCTGATACCAAATGAGCAACCGCCTCCAAATTTTCTATACCATAATAATCATCCACATCATTATCAAATTCTTCTATGCTCATCTGAGGTTCAGTCTTTATATCTGCCTCTTCAAGCTGATTTTCAATCGAGTAAATAAGTGATGTATAATCAAAGTTACTATATTCCTCTTCGTGAACTAAAGCATTGGCTA
>CANQVY010000128.1 GCA_947627405.1 uncultured Bacilli bacterium
CCTTTCTATTTTATTGTATCAAAAAAAGTAGACTGATTCTTTTTTTGAATCTGTCTACTTTTATCATATCACTTCATTTCTCTTCTAATTTCTCTAATACTTCCTTTGTTACTTCTATGATTTTTTCTTTTACTTCTTTAGCCGCTTTTTCAAGTACGGGAGTTCCTTTTTCTTTTGCATAACTCAATAAATCTTCACTCAATTTTTTTAAGTCTCTGCCCTTTTCTTTAGCTATTTTAAGAGTTTTTTCCCTATCTAAATCTTTAAGTTCGTCTTCAATTTTTTCTATCTTTTTATAAAAAGTATCTTTCACTTCCTGTACATCGATTTCTTTTGCCTTTTCTAGTAAATCTTTTAATTTACTAGAAAGTTCTTTTCTTGTCTCGCTTCCTTTTTTAGGAGCGAACAATACACCTAACGTTCCACCAATTAAAGCTCCAGCGATAAATTTACCAAAGCCCTTTTTCTTAGTCTTCTCTTTCTTCATCGGTTTCCTCCTCTTTCTTTTTTTTACTTATTTTTTTCTTTGTAAAAAAATTACTAATCGAATGTGTTATTGCTTCAACAATGCGATCACTAAGCCCAGATAAAGTATCTGTTATGAAATCAACCGCAGAAAAAAATCCATTCAGTGATTTCACTTTTACTTCAACATCATCTACTACCTTATTCATTCGATTTATTGTTTTGATTAACTTTATAGATAATATGATCAATGTTATTAATAATATACCACCTAGTATATACAAAATTATGGGTAATATCGACATTAATTCTTCCATTATTATTCTCCTTCATCATACATAGAATCAATTAAATCAAACAAATTGTCTTCTATTTCTATATCTTCTTTTTCTTGTGCTTTTCTGCTTCTTGTTTTCTTGGACCCTTCTACAGGATTTTCATTTGTTTTTTCAGTTTCAATTTCTTCCTTTTTTTCTTCTAAAGAAGTATCCTCCTCTTCTGATTTTTCTGGTTCTTCCTCTTGAATCCTTCTGGATCTTTTTCTAGTAGATTTTTCTTTGCTATTATCCTTATAATCTACATTATATTCTAATCCCAAATCAGCGAAATATTCTTCGGCATCCCCAACTGTTACTTTTTCTACCACAGGAGTCATATTTGTATCTGTCATATCTAATGAAGTATCTTCTTCAGTGTATTCATCTTGGGAATCTTCTTCAAGATCTGTCTGTATGTCTTGTTCATAATCCTCTATTCCATTTTCTCCATAGGCTTTTCTTCTTACTGTATCTAAATCTAATTTATCATTTGAAAAACTAAAAGTTGTTGTATGTGTTTCTTTCTTTTCGTGAATTTCATCTTTTGTATAATTTTTATCCAAAACTCCATAAATAGGAGAAATAATTGGAGAAGGTTTAAATCCTTTGGATTCTGTTTTTCTATCATGCAAACTATAATCTGCAGAATTTAAATCTCTTGTATAGCTATTATTATAGGGTAGATCACGATCTTCTACTTTTTCAGCATAGTCTGGAATATTTCTTTCTTCTTGAACTCTCGTTTCTCTTCTTTTTGGTTTTTCTTCTATTTTATCTTCTATGGTTTCTTCCTCTATTAAATCATCATCCAATAATACAGGAAATTTAAATTCACTTTCTTTTTCTTTAGGTGTATAGGTTTCTCCAGCTTCAATTTCTTGCTCTTCTTCTATATTTTCTTTTTCTTCTAAACTTCGTCTTTCTTTCTTTGGAATCTCCACTTTCTTGGCTATTGGTTTTTCCTTTTTTGGTTTTTCTTCTACTTCGATTTCTTCTTCTTCAAAAAATACATTTTTTAACTTATTTAAAAGTCCCATATTATATCCTCCTATTGATTTTTGGAATCGTCAAGATCAATTTGACTATCCTCAGGTAGTTCACCTTCTGTATCATAATATTTATCATATTCTTCAATATACTCTAAAAAGTTATCATCATTGGCATCATCATTTTCAAATAAACTAAAGCTTTCTTCCGTAAAATTTAGTTTATTTTCGCCAACAAAACTATTGATAATGCTTTTATTATATTGAATAGAATTTAATATTGTTAATACATTTATAATAGATTCTTGTAAATGTTTTTCTTTTACGTACACTTCTATTTTAGCATAATTATAAACACTTTTAATAAAGTATTCTTCATCCTTTGTTTTTTCTACTTCTATATATCCTTCTTTTTTATTTTCGTTTAATCGCATGGATAAATATTTGCTACTGTCTATAATGTAATTTACATCCGATTGATAATAATAAGATATTATATCAATATACAGATAATAGGTATTGTTATTAGCTTCAAGCAATTGATTATAATCATGCTTTTCTGTTACCTTCATACCTTTAGGTATATAATATTTATATCCTTCAAAAGCTTGATTATATAAATTGTGGTTTTCTTTTAGAACTGTGTTTATTACCTGCTGTAATTGTTGATCATCCACTCTTATTACTGTGCATCCTGTTATCAATAAAATTATAGAGAGTAGTATAGCTATTTTTTTCATATTTCACCTACTCTAGTACCATTATATCAAATTATTTTACAAATTACTATCTTTTTTATAAGCTTTCAACTCATAAATTCTTTTGTTCTGTTTTACAAACCTATCTTCATATTCCGTAGTAATTAATTCTACATTATTTTCTTTATGTAAATTTAAATGAATCTCTTTTAATAGATATCCATATGTAGATAAAGATTCTATAGAAAACTCAAATAAAACTCTGTTATCCGTTCGAAATTGGATTACTTTTTCACCTTTGAAAATAGAATCATATTTTTCTAATAATTGATGCGATGTCAATCTCCTTTTTGCATGCCTTTTCTTTGGCCAAGGATCAGAAAAATTGAGATAGATTTGATCAACTTCATGATCAAAAACTTCATCAATATCTTTTGCATCCAAACGAATCATATATAAATTTGGTAATTTTTCTTTA
Organism: uncultured Bacilli bacterium; assembly: GCA_947627405.1. Taxonomy (GTDB): domain Bacteria; phylum Bacillota_I; class Bacilli_A; order RF39; family UBA660; genus CALVUP01. The sequence goes on from CANQVY010000128.1 coordinate 2,945, forward strand.
ATTTTTTCTAACGCTCGAGCTAAAACACTATCAAATTTTTCAATTCCAATAAAGTTGATTTCTGGATATTTTTTAGCGTTTTCTATTATAAATTTGCCTTTGCCCATTCCAATTTCTATATATAATTTTTTATTGTTGTTATGAAAGAGTGTTTTCCACTTCCCTTGATATGTTTTTGGATTTTCTAGAAATGAGGAAGACGCATTTATAATTTGTTCCTTATTCTTTACATTTCTTAATCGCATAAAATCACCAAAATTATTATATAATAAAGTGACAAAAAAAGAAAGCTCACATAAAATAAAAAGAAGGATGTGTTACAATGAACAATCAAATGCCTTATTGGAATCCAAACCTAGTTTTCCCCCAAAACTTTGATATTTTCAATACAATTAACGAATTTAATGAAAAAATCAATTATTTAGAAAAAAAAATAACGGATTTAGAAAGAAGAATTCAAAATTTGGAAAATGGGAAAACCAATGATTATAACAACTCAAAAACAGCCTATGATAGTTTTAAAAATGGATATATAGTTTAGAAACAATCGTTTCTTTTTTATTGTTCTTCTTTATTTTTCTTGAAATATTGTTTATACTAATGATAGTGTGAAAAGTTTTATGGAAAACTAGTTACACTAAATAAAAAAGATATTAAAATGAAAATTTTAATATAA
>CANQVY010000129.1 GCA_947627405.1 uncultured Bacilli bacterium
AATCTAGTCCATAAGCAATTATTATATCCTGTCGGACTACACAAACTACCTGTTTTTACGGTTCCATATTGATGATATGTACTAAATGATTTAGTTGGCTTAAATGTAGCTGTTTTAGTTACTGATTTTTGAAGTCCTGATAATTTGTATAACTTAATTTCTTTATCTGAATATTCCTTTTTTAAATTACCAGTTTCTTCATCTAAAACATAATTGTTAACATAAAATACAGCATATAAATTATTTTCACGATACCTAAAATCCCCATAGCTTTTATAATCTTCATCCCAAACTCCAAGATTTCTAAATTCTCTTATTTTATTATTATAATCATCATCGGTTGGTACATCTTCACTTGTTACAATGGCTCCATTATCAACACAATTATATTGAAGATCAGTATCTGTATAACAGAAGGTATTTTCTTTTGTTGTTGTCACTCCTCCAACCATTTTAAATTCACCAGTATTATAACCATAACCTGAATAATCATTATACTGATATGTTATTTTAGGATCAAAAGCCATTTCGTTTATCCAATCCCCTGATGTACATGTTTCAAATTCTTTAATATCATTGTTTAATTCATCTATTTCCTTAACAAGTTTATCTTTTATCACATCAAATTCTTTATTAAAATCTTCAAGTTTTTTATTAAAATCTTCAATATCTAAAGTTTCCGGATATGGATATTTTTTATCACAATCTTCAGATTCTCTACAGCTTGGAAAATTATAATCTTCCGTACAAACAGGGTCTCTCCAACTTGCTCCAATACTGTCACAGCCATGTGAACGACGCATACTTTCAATACAATCATTTCTTGATTTATTATTCTCTTCACATCTTTTTCTATTGTAATCAACCGGATCAGTTAATTGCTTATTATATTTTTCAATCTCACTTACCGCAAAATCATACGCTTGTTTATACACTTTATATAAATTTTCAACCTGAGTCAAATTTTCAGCCCGATATCTATCAATATCACTTAAATAATTATTATATTTATTAACCATATCCCTCCAATGATTTACTTCTCCTTCCGTATATGGTCTTCCTCTATTATCATATCCATTAAGATACATACTTACTTCACGTCTCTTATTATCTGTTAATTGCATATATTTTTGTTTAGCGTTTCTACAAGCATATATTTGCTCATAAGTCACTTCATATTTTGAATAATTAAATGAATAAGAATCAATTTCATTCCATAATTTTTCATTATCTGCACATTCTTCTTTAATATATTTTTCCCTAAGAGTTGTAAATTGAACAATTATATTTTGTATTTCCTCAGGAATTTCATGTTTTTTAGTATTTACATATATATTATAATTTTTTAATGCTTCATCATATTGCTTTTTATATTTATCATAAGACTTTTTAGCATTTTCATATTTTTCAAGAAGCTCTCTAGCTTTAGAATAAGAATCATAACCATAATAAACATCATCTTCTTTAGCTTTTACTTTATCAGAATACTCTTTATAAGATTTATCAATCTTATCTTGCATATCTCTTAAGTCGTTACTAAAAGCCCAATAAAGATAACTACCAGATATTTGACCTTGACGACTTCCCATATAACAATTTCTTGTTCCAGTAACTGACATCGATAAATCAAAATATCCTCCACTTGTTGAATGTTGAGCTGTTGGCAAAGTATAACTATATTGCTCATAACAATATGCTCGACAATATTTATTGCCTTGCAAAACATCTTTCATTTCGTAACTATTCCCTGCCAAATCATGACCTTCTATTACACATCCTTTTACCGGTTTTTGACTAAAATTACAAGATGTTAAGCGAAGATTTATATCACTTATTGTTCCTCCTAAATAACTATTTGAATTGAAATCTTGACATGTTTCTGGAACTGACACACTTGGATTACATTTTGGACACCTCAACCAATACTCTTTACATGATAAAGTACCATCATATCCCTCTGGAGTACTTGTACATACTCTTCGATGCTGCCCACAAAAGGTACATTGTTCTTCCCAAGTTGTATAATCACATATTGGCCCGCTTGTATCAGGATCACCATCATCATCTTTACAATAATAATCACCATCATATGATGCGCATACATGTACACAATAATACCGATAATTATATTGATCACTTATATGCCCATCACGGCCAAAATATTTATATTGTCCTGTTGCTGGATCATATGCTCTAGTACATGGATCACTTTTTTCACCACAATCATATTGAAATTGAGAAGCACTACATACTGCACCACTATAATCTTCATCTGCATTATCACAATAATATGTTGTACCATCAAAAACACATCTTTTAACACATTGAGCTCGATAAGTATCAACATCAGTAAAATCTCCTGTAACACCATCATGATATTCTCTATCACCATCTTCATCTAGAGTTATACTACATGGTGTATAAGAAGGCTCAGTTGTATCATCATCGCTTGAACCACCACCAGGTTGATCTGATAAAGTAACATTAACTTTAACATTTTTTTGAAAAGAGCCCTGTAATGGTTCAGTTCTAACAGCCATATATCTTTGAAATCCACCAGCATTTGTGGAATGATGAACGTGAAATAAATATTTTTCAGGTACACGTGGATCATCATATTTTATATTTATAGTAGCACTAAATTTTTTTCTTGTTCCCTTTGGATTGTTTTTATGAAATACTAAAGTAAATGTTTGACAATTAGTTCCACAACTAGTATGCGTTGGTGTTTTACCCTTTGGGGCTAAATTACAGGTATATTTGTCACTGCTACAACTAACTGAAAATTCGTCCCATTTAATATTACTTGCTCCATTTGTTGATGTTATATTTATTGGAACTTTCACTTTACCATTATCTTCTACAGTCGGAGTACCTTTTGTTACTTTCCATTTTGCTTTCCATATTGTTCCTTTACTTACTAAATTTTCATATTTTAATTGACCATTTGCTACTTTAGTTGCATTACTTATTGCTGCATTAGCAATACTTTGTGCAGTACTAGCTAAAGTTCTATATTTTCCTTCAGCAAAAACATTTATATTTGTACCATATCTAGAAAATGTTTCATTTACTAGACTACCTCTTGGTGACATTTGTCCATAATAATCATATATCCATCGAAATACTAATAATGGTACTAATAAAGTTTCAGCATGCTCATCTACATATGTATCATAATAAAACTTCCCTTTTTGAAACATACCTTTAGTTACCATTGATTGATATGCCATTACCATTGCCAAATTAAATGGTGTTGTATTTGTGCTATTAAATCCATAATCACACACATAATTTGCATTTGTATTAGCTCGACTTGGATCCATACAATATGCTAAGCCAAAATAGTTTTGTCCTACTTTAAGAGTATATTTATTAGCATGTGCTCCACTTACAGTTGTTGGATTCATTCCTCCACTTGCATATTCTGAATATGTTAATGGAGATGATGCATCTGGACATGCAATTGCAGCATTAACATTAGATGTAAAAGTAAACAATATTAAAAAGGATATAATTATTATTGTTTTTTTCATTACTTCATTCCTCCAATAATTTTTAACATTGCTTTCCTTCTTATCCTTTTTTTAATTAATATATAAC
>CANQVY010000130.1 GCA_947627405.1 uncultured Bacilli bacterium
CAACAAGCCAAAGGACTTTTACAATAAAAGTTCTTTTTTTCATCGTATCCCTCCTTTCTTTCTCAAGATTGGAGGCGGACACTCACATCAAATGTTCCTACAAATATTATACTATAATTGATATTATAAAAAAATCGAACATTGATTAATTTTATTTTCAATAAGTATTTTGATACATTTGTCAAAATATCTAGGGGGTTAATTATTTTGTCATAAGCAAAATATTTAAAAAAAAGAATTTATCATTGATGACAAAGAGATAATTAATATTAAAGATAATTATGATTATTACAAAAATCGAGCTAAGAGTAAAGATAATTTTGAAATAGAAATTTAATTTTTTTAATAAATTAATGAAGAAAGAATAAAAGCATGTGACAAAATACATATACAAAGGATTTAAATAATCAAATTTCAAAAAAATACAAGAATTTAGTGTATTTATTTAATTTGTATTTACAGTGTTTTCCTCTTTTTCTGAATCTTGACTTGGAGATTTATTTTCTATAATATTGGCTAAAGTAATTTTTAAACTACCCATTGTTCTTATATCTGTACCTGCGGATACATTTTGTGATAAAACTTGATTTTGCATATAGGTAGAATCTACGTTTTGATAAGAATAAACCACATAGATATGGTTTGAAGAACACCACTTTTCAACATAGCTTTTATCTTTACCTACAAAATTTGGTAAAAATACTAGGTTAGCCTCTTTTTTTTCTTCTTGTTGATTATTTTTGTTATTTGATGAATTGGAATTGCTACTTGAAAGATCTCCCGCATTTGAAAAATTACCTTCTGACATTTTTCCAATAGGAATTGTATGATAATCTTCATCGATAGACCAAGCAAAAGTTTTAATTCTAGTTATTTTTTTAATTCCTAAATTTTCCTGGATTGCATCACTTACAGCTTGAATACTCTCATCATATAATACATAATTGTATAAATTAAGTTTCATTGCTTGATCATAAATATACATGCCTTCTCCTGATAAATAAAGAGGTTGAATGTGTAAACTATCTGTTGCTTTTTTTTGGGATTTTTGAATTATATTTTTTCCTACATTATAAAAGGATAATATTTGTTCTGTTGTAAAATTGGTATCAATATTGTTAGATAGAATATCAATCAATTGATACATAGTAGATATATTCTTTATTTTTTCTCCAGCAGCATTTAAAATTGCTTTCATGACTAATTGTTGATTTAATCCACGATCAATATCGCCATTGGTTAATTGTTTTCGGTTTCTAGCTAGAACTAAAGCTTCTTCACCATTTAAAGTTTGTTTTCCTTTTTTAATACATACTTGTCCAGTTCTATTTGAATTATCTGTGCATAAGTCTTTTGGAACTTCTACCTCTATACCTCCCAATTGATTCACGATATGAACTAAAGCTTTAAAATTTACTTTAATATAATAATCAATATCGATATCTAAAAAATTTTCAATGGTCTGTTCTACACAGGATTCACCATACCATCCAGCGTGTGTAATTTTATTTTTTTTATTCATACAGGAAATATTAACATAAGAATCTCGAGGAATACTAAGCATAGTTAAAGATAGAGTGTTTGGATTAAAAGATAAAATTTGTAAAGTATCACTATTTCCTGTTTCATTTGAGGTAAGTACATCGCTTGTAGAATCAATTCCCATTATCAAAACGGTAAAGGGTTTTTCAATGGAAGAATTAGAAGCTGTATTTAAAATTTTTTTTGTATTCGTATAGATACTTTTTGTTTCTTTTTTTATATTTTTATAAGTAGCAATAGAAGAAAACATAGATATATAATTTTCAGGTAAAAAAATGACATCCACTTGTTTTTCATACAATGCTTGTAAAAGAGCTTGATAATCTTCATATTCTTCAACTTCATTTTGTTCAAGTAATTTTTCTTGATTTATGATTTCTAAGTAAAACTGAGTAAAGTTATCTGAATTATTTTCTTGAATCAACCCAATCTTTTTCTTTTTAATGTCATTGACTTTTTGCAAACTACTATCTTTTAGAGTTACAAGATGAATGGAATAATTTGATGTTTGTTTATGAAAGGCATTTACAGATGTATAGGCCATAAAAATATAAATAGAGAGAATAATAAATAGTAAAGAAAGCAGTAAATAAGAATAGATAAATCTTTTTCGTTTTTTTTGATTATGAATAACAATAGGTCTGGAAATAAAACATCGCAATACAATTAAAAGTAAAATGAGAATGAGTATAATACGAAGTATAGGTTCAATAGGACCTAATAAAGAAAGATTATAAATTAAAAATAAAGTAATAATTGTAAATCCTAGGGTTAATGCATTTATAAATTTTTTATTTTTTTTCTTTTTTTCTATTTTTTCAATTCTTGTCATAAAAATTCCTCCATGAATTTATAGCTCTTTTACATTATTTTACGAAAGTATAATGAAAGATTTTATCGGAATATGTACTCTAGCGCTATGTTTTGTTATAATTATTATAACGATGATAATGGGGAGGAATTTTTATGAAAAAACAGTATATAATCATACTTTTATTACTTTTGCTTTTTTCTCCCTCTAGAGTTCATGCAGCAAATGCAATTGGCTATAACAATGCAACGGATTTAACCGTTCGTAAAACAGCTAGTACATCAGGAGAAAAAGTAGGTTATTTGCCTATAGGAGTTAATTTAGAAATCCTTGGAACTTCTTCTGGTAATGGATGTAAAACTTGGTATAAAATTAAATACAATGGAGCAAATTATTGGGCTTGTGGAATAACTACAGGCGGAATCGAATATATAAAGAAATATACAACAACAACTCTTAGAACAAATACAAGGACAGCATCAACAGCTTATGAAAAAGAACTTGCTGCTGCTGGATTTCCTTCTAGTTATTGGGATAAATTAACGGCTCTTCATACAAAATATCCCAATTGGAATTTTGTAGCAAATAAAACGGGAATTGATTTTAATACAGCTGTTTCAAAAGAAATTAGTGATGCCAGCAACAATTTAATCGAAGTTACGAGTGGACAAATGACATATAAATCAGGATATTTATCCACAGTAAGTAATTCTTACAACTATAAAACCAATACTTTTACTGCTTTTGATTCTGGACGTTTCTATTCTGCTCATAAAAATATGGTTGCCTATTATATGGATCCAAGAAATTTTTTAAATGAGAGTTTTATGTTTTACTTTGAACAATTATCCTATAATTCATCTTATCATACAACAAGTATTGTAGAAAAGACATTAGGAAGTTCCTTTTTAAAATCTTATAAGACAAATTTCTATAATGCAGGTAAAAATAATAAAGTTTCACCAGTGCATTTAGCAACACGTAGTATGTTAGAAATGGGAAGTAAAGCAACATTCTTAACTACAGGTGAAAGTTTTAAATATACAGCAAATTATTATAAAAACAATAAAAATATATATAATAAGACTTTCTCAAATTGTTTTAATTTTTATAATATTGGAGCGTATGCAGATACTTCTCCAGCTCAAAATGCAGCAATTTATGCTTGTGGAGGTTCTACATTAAAAGAAACAAGCTATAATCGACCTTGGAATACGGCAGACAAGGCGATTAATGGAGGAGCTTTATT
>CANQVY010000131.1 GCA_947627405.1 uncultured Bacilli bacterium
ATCCTCAAAACCCGGTTAATCCTTACGGAAAAACAAAACTTATGATTGAAAATATAATGGATGATTATGATAAAGCTTATAACTTAAAATCAGTCAGATTAAGATACTTCAATGTTGCAGGAGCTGATGAAACATTAGAAATTGGTTTAAAAAAGGATGTTCTTACTCATTTAATTCCTGTGGCAATACAGACGGGTTTAAAATTAAGAGATCATTTGGATGTATTTGGTGATGACTATGATACAAAAGATGGTACTTGTATAAGAGATTATATTCATGTATCTGATTTAGCTAGAGCGCATGTTTTAGGAGCAGAGTATTTAGTTAAAAATCACAAAAGTTTGCTTGTAAATTTAGGATCTAATGAAGGATATTCTGTTAAAGAGGTAATTGATGTTGTAAATAAGTACTTGCCTGTTCGTTACAAAGTAGTTGGAAGAAGAGAAGGGGATCCTGCAAAGTTAATTGCATCGAATAAAAAAGCACGAGAAATACTTGGATGGCAACCTAAATATAAATTAGAAGATATGATTCAATCCGATTTAGCATTTCGAAAAAAAATAAACAAAAGGTAGTAGAGGTAGTTATGAGAAATAAAAAGAGAAAGAAAAGAAAATTAAAAAAATCAATAAAAATTATTATTATTTTACTACTCATTGGTCTTGTGGGTGGTATTGGTACTTATAGTTATATTTCTTTTTATAAAGCACCAAATAAGCCAGTAAAGGAAGAAAAGAAACCAGAAAAGCCAAAAGAAGAAAATTATAATTTATCTTTAATTATGGTGGGAGATGCTTTAATTCATAATTCGGTATATAATGATGCCAAAACAACCAATGGTGGATATGATTTTAAGCCTATGCTTACCAATATTAAACCATTGATAAAACAATATGATTTAGCTTATTATAATCAAGAAACGGTATTAGGTGGTAAGGAAATAGGTCTTTCTAATTACCCAAGATTTAATTCTCCTTACGAAGTTGGGGATGCATTTATAGATGCAGGATTTAATTTGGTTTCTCTTGCTAATAATCATAGTATGGATCGTGGAACAGAAGCCCTTGATCATTCTCTAGCTTATTGGAAAAAGCAAAAAGATGTATATACTGCTGGAAGTTATTCTTCTTTTGAAGAAAGAGATACTGCTAAGATAGGAGAAAAAAACGGAATTACTTATGCTATGCTTTCTTATACAACATGGAATAATGGACTTTCAACTCCTGCTGGTGAAGAATATTATGTAAATATGTATAGTGATGAACTAGCTAAAGCTGATATTGAAAGAGTACGTGATCAAGTAGATATTGTTATGGTAGCGATGCACTGGGGTACAGAATACAATGAAGGGGGAATTGATGAAGATCAAACTCGTATTGCTAAATATTTATCGGATTTAGGAGTTGATATTATTATAGGGGCACATCCACATGTAATTGAACCGATTGCTTATGTGGGGAATACCTTGGTTATTTATTCACTAGGTAATTTTCTATCTGGACAACTCGATGTTTCTAATCTAGTGGGATTAATGGTAGGATTAAATGTTCATAAAACGGTAAAAGAAGGACAAAAGACAGTAACCATTTCAGATATTACAGCTGAATTTACCTATAATTATTATAATTCTAACTATCAAAATTTTAAGATTTATCGCTATAACCAATTGAATAATGATATTTTTTATGGATATAAAGATTATTTCAGTCGTTGGAAAAAAGATATTGGAAATCCTGATTTTGTAAAAATAATTGGATATGAATAAAGAACAAAAAAAGGAAAAGAAAGTACAGTTTCTTTTCCTTTTATCGTGTTTGCGTTTTGATTAATTTTGCATGAACAACAACTCTTCGATTGTCATTCCTTTGACAGGTTGATAAAGTAAGAATGTAATCATCAGTTGTAACAGAAATATCAATGGGGGCTATGTTTCTTTTTTTCATTGTATTGATCCATGTTTGTTTTTTCTTTGTTGTATTAAAACTTGAAGTTATATAGTAACTTTCACTATCTATTGTATAAACGGAAAAAATTTGAAATAACATATTTTCCTTAGGAGTGGATATCCATATTACATAATTGTCTTTCTCTTTTTGCCATGATTTTGTTAGAACATTTCGTAAAGATCCAAACATAGTATTATCATATCTTCCATGTGCATAAATAATGTTATTATCTTGTAAATCATTAATGTTATTACGATAATCTAAAAATACCCAACCAGCATCATTTTTGCTTTTATCAAAGGCATGAGTTAAATAATAACTGTTATTAGAAGTTTGTACAATGGGATAATTAATATTTGTATTGTTCATGTGTATAAAACCTATTGTATCTTTGTTTTTTTGCAATAATTCATTAAAATCAACTTCATAAAAAGGAAAATGAACATAATACCAATAATCACTTTCTTTATCCTGTTCTGGATTTACAAGTTTTCCTTCCTCATCATTTTCTTCAATAGAAATATTTTCTTGAATTAAATTATTAAGATCTTTAATTCTTCTGTTATCTTTTACCCATTTATAAATTTTGTATGCTGAAAAAAGCATCAGACAACAAAAGAAAATTAAAATGAATAAAATGGAAATTGAATGTAATTTTTTTCTTTTGTAGTGTTTTATATGTTTTGGTTTATAATCTTCTTTTCTTTCAAATTTTTCTTTTTTCATTTGATTTTCACTCCAATTTATATCATTATAGCATAATTAAAACGATTTGGATAAAAATTATTTTTAACAAATATCTATAAAAACGAAATTAAATTTTAAAAGTATAAGTATAGGTTGACGATTCCAATAAGAAGGAATATATTTAAGTTGGGTGATAAAGTGAAAATTGAAAGAATAAAAACAGGCTACTTAGAAGAAAATTGTTATATTATAAGTAAGAATAATATGTGTTTGGTTATAGATCCTGGTGATGATTTTTTAGCACTTGATAAAATCATTTCAAAATATAAACTATTAGGAATTTTAATTACTCATCATCATTTTGATCACATAGGAGCTGTTCAACCTTTAAAGAATAAATATCAAGTTGAAGTATATGATCAAAAAAATTTAAAAGAAGAAAAATCTTTAGGAAAATTTCATTTTAAAGTTATTCCAACACCTGGACATACAAAAGATTCTATAAGTTTTTATTTTGAAAAAGAAAAGATTTTATTTGTAGGAGATTTTGTTTTTAAAAACAGTATTGGACGAACAGATTTAGATGGAGGAAATTATTGGGCAATGAGAAAAAGTATTGAACAATTGAAAAGATATCCAAAAGATTTAATTTTATATCCAGGCCATGGAGAAAAAACAATATTAGAAGATGAAATAAAAAATAATCGTTATTTTCAAAGTTAACAAAATTACAATTGATGTTGAAATGTTCAATCATTTTTTATAAGGCAATTAAAAAGTTTTTTTATGTAAATTGACTTTTTTTTCATCATAAATTTCTTGACTCGGGGGGGGGTAAATATTATAATGAACATAGAAAGTAGGATGGTAAAATGGATAAGGGAAAAATAAAG
>CANQVY010000132.1 GCA_947627405.1 uncultured Bacilli bacterium
TCTTGGTAAGTAGAAAAAACATTATTTTCTAATATTCCGCTGGAATAATATCCTACTTGTTCAATAACAGAAATTTTATTTTCATCTTCTTTGACATCAACAATTTTGCTATATTGAGATATATTCGTTGTATCTCCACAATCTTGTTTATAAATATAGGCTTTTTTATTGGCATCAAAAACAGAAGTAGGACAAGCATCACTCTTTTGAATTCTCCTATATTGTAAATAAGGTCCAAAGATTTGCTCATAAATTTTTTGTGCATTTTCTTCACTTAAAATAGAATTCTTTTTTTCTACTTTTAAATAATTATGACTTTTTGCATAATGATAAAATAACAAGGATAATGTATTGTTATCAAAATCTGATACTTTATAAATACTCTTTACATTTAAATCATATTGCATTTTATTATCCATAGCATTACTAAATCCATCAACATATGTATTGCCAATAGCCATATTCATCAAAGTATAAATATTACTATCTACACTAAAGGAATCTTCATTCATTGATGAGTTTAAATCTACAATTTTTTTATCTTCCTTTTTTTCAACAATTAACTTATAATAGCAAAAAATACCTATAGCAACGAAAAATAGAATTGCAACCATAAAAATGAAAATGCCATGGTTTTTTCTTCTATACATGCAATCACTCCTATGCTTCTTTTTCCACTCCTGTAAATACATATTTGCCATTATTTAAAGTGAATGTATAAATATAATGATCAAATTTATCTTTATTTGTATTTAAAATACCTTTTGTATATTCTTTACCATCAAAAACCATATTTGTATATTTATAATCTGTATAATACTTTAATTCACATGTATTTACAAAAGCAACAGCTGTAGTAATTTCAATACGATCAGCATATTGATAAGCGCTCAAAATTTCTTCTTTTTTAGAATTGCATCCACTTGAAGGACAAGTCGCAGCATTTTGTTGATGAGTATAAATCAAGCTCTTATCATCATAAGTATATTCTATGCAATTGGCATCAAATGTTTCTGGTTTGTATTCTATTGCTCCAAATAAATTTGTATATGCTTTTTGCATTTCCTCATTTGTTCTTGTTTCTTCCGTAGATAAAGTATTATTAAAAGCAAGCAATAAACGAAATTGATTATCCATATTTTCTACCAACAATTTATCTTGTTGAAAATAATAATAATCATAATTTTTGGATTTTGTATTACTCACCTCATTATATAATGAAACTACCTGTTGACTTGTAATATCCAAACTTCCTTCCTCAATTGTTGCACTATTTGTGTTATCAACCCGATTATTTGATTTTTTGTTATCCTCTTTTAAATGAATTTGAATTAAAAACGAATCTAAATAACCCAATTGCCATGCAACACCTACCCCAATAAAAATTACTCCAAGCAACAAAACAAAAGTTGGAAAAAATTTGCTTTTTTTCTTTTCTTCAATCATTGTTCCACCTCTTTACTATCTATATTTTTATGATACCATTTCTTGTTTTATATTTCAACAAAAAAACATTTAATTCATTAAATGTTTTTTAAACTTTTAATAATTTATTTATAATTTGATCCATCTGTAATGATGTATCTGATAAAATTTCTTCCTTGATTATTTTTAAATTGTCATTGAAATATTGTATTAATTTTTTCATTTTCGGTAACAAAGGTTTTTTCTCTATGGATTTAATCACAATTTCTAAATTGGTTAGTCTTGTATATTTCCCATAATCATTTGTTTTTATAAAGGTTTCATATAACTTTTTAAAAGAAATAATATCAATATCCGTAAATCTTCGATCCTCTAATATTTTCAATGTTGTATACATATAATTATTTTCAATTGCTTTATCCAAAATTGTCTGTCCTTTTTTGTTTTTTATATTTGGTTTAAAGTTTTTATTTTTCTTTAATACTTTAATAATTTCTATAATGTATTTGTAATCAATCGTACTTAGAATATGCGCAAAAGTATCTCCATCTATATTCTGATGATTGATATCCCAATTTTCCTTCTTCATATATTTTAAAACCATTGAGAATTGTTTTGCTTTTAATAAACGCATCAAAACACTATTTCCTTCTTCATCAACAATATTTAAATCAACTTTCTTTTTAAATAAAACTTTATCAACTACATCCATATGTCCTTCTTTAATAAGTTGAAAGATCAGGGATGGATCATCTTCACATGCCATGATTGCTTTTAATTCATTATAAAACATTTTTAACACCTCTTATCACGTGACAATTCAATATTTTATCAAAGATATCGATTTTTGTCAATTTTTTGAATTCTATTAAAAAAAACTATATATTCCTATATAGCTATTATGTTCTTTTCTCATTCAAAATATACATATCATAAGTTGTTTTTCGATCCTTGATCCCTTTATCTAAAATTTCAATGATTCGATTCGCAACGGTATCATTTAATTCATGATCATGAGAGGCAAAAATAATTTCACCATCGAATTTTAAAAGTCCATGATTTAAAGAGGTTATACTCTCTAAATCCAAATGATTAGTCGGTTCATCGAATAAAAGAAAATTTGGAGAGAATAACATAGCTTTCGATAACATACATCGTGCTTTTTCTCCTCCGGATAAAATATTGACCTTTTTAAAAACATCTTCTCCAGAAAATAACATTTTTCCTAAAAAGCTTCTCAAAACGGTTTCATCTTTAATATCATAATATTTTCCTATCCATTCTATAATTGTACAATCTTCCTGGAAATAAGAAGTGTTATCTTGTGGAATATAAAAAGGCCTCATGGTTACTCCCCATCTTACATATCCCTTATCCGGTTTTATCTCTCCCATAATAATTTTCATTAAAGTAGTTTTCGCAATGTCACTAGAACCTAGTAATGCAATTTTATCATGTCTTTGAACAATAAAAGAAATATCATCCAAAATCTTTTTTCCATCTACGGAATAACTAATATTTTTAACTTCCAATATTTCTTTACCTGTTGATGTATCATTTTTAAAATCAATAAATGGATATTTTCTAGAAGATGGAATAATCTCCTCTAAAGTAATTTTTTCTAATAATTTTTTTCTAGAAGTTGCTTGTCTACTTTTAGAAGCATTGGCTGAAAAACGCTGAATAAAGCTTTGTAATTCCTTAATCTTTTCTTCTTTCTTTTTGTTTTGTTCTTTCATTTGTTTTTGTAACAATTGACTGGATTGATACCAAAAATCATAGTTTCCCACATACAATTTCATCTTGGAATAATCAATATCCACAATATGTGTGCATACTTTATTCAAAAAATGACGATCATGAGATACAACCAAAACCGTATTATTAAAATTAATCAAAAATTCCTCTAACCAATGAATTGCTTCTAAATCTAAATTGTTCGTAGGCTCATCCAAAAGTAAAATATCGGGATTTCCAAAGAGAGCTTGCG
>CANQVY010000133.1 GCA_947627405.1 uncultured Bacilli bacterium
ATAATTACATTTTAACTATATCATATTGCTTTCTATTTTTTGTTTATTTTTGTCTCACATCATTTACAATTATACAACACGACTATTTATTATATTTTATTACTTCAATGTGGATTTATAACACAAATAGAAACGAATTTTATAAATTAATAATTCCAAACAAATATAAAACAATAATGCAAATGACAAAAGCTACTCCAGCACTAATTCCAAGAATGAATCCCGTAGCGAATCCTAGCTGGGTTCTATTAGTATGATGAAAATCCTCCTGATAAACCTTCCCAATTTGCACATAACGATCTCTTTCTTCGATTAAATCTTTATATTCTGTATCACTTACTGTTTCAAAGCTAGAATTTGTATTAAAAATTCGATTATCCATATCTACACCTCTACTATAATTTTATTATAAACTTTTAAATTAATAAAAGCAATTATTTTAAATCAGAAGTTGATTTACTATTTAGTTCTAAATTAGATGTCTTGCCAGCCCTAAAAAGATAGTAACCAACTGCTGCTATCATTGCAGCATTATCTGTACAATATTTCATTTCTGGAAAAGATAAATCAATCCCTGATTTTTCACACAACAAAGTAAATTTCTCTCTGATTCCCTTATTCGCAGCAACTCCACCAGCTACAATCAAATTTTTTACATGATATTTTTCTAAAGCTTGCATTGTTTTGTGTGTTAATGTTTCAATAACCACATTTTGAAAAGAAGCCGCTAAATTTTTTTTATTTATCTCATTTCCTCTTTGTTGTTCATTATGTACTAAATTGATAACAGCACTCTTTAATCCACTAAAACTAAAATTGAAACTTCCATCATCCAATGGAATTGGTAATTTATAATTCGGCTTCCCCTCATGAGCATATTGATCAACAATAGGACCACCAGGATATGGAATATTCATGACTCTAGCCACTTTATCATAACACTCACCAACTGCATCATCAAGTGTTGCTCCTAATTTTTGAAACTTCAAATGATCTTGCATGAAAACAAGTTCTGTATGACCACCACTTATTACAAGTGAAATTAACGGGAATTTTAACGGTTTTACTAGATTATTTGCGTATATATGTCCTAAAATATGATGTACAGGAACCAATGGTTTCTTATACACAAATGAAAGCGTTTTCGCAGCTTCTAAACCAACGAGTAAAGAACCAATTAAACCTGGCCCATAGGTGACTGCAATCGCATCAATTTCTTTCATAGTCATATGTGCCTTTGTTAAGCACTCTTCAATTACAATCGTTATATTTTGAACATGGTTTCTACTAGCTATTTCAGGAACTACTCCACCAAAGTTTTTATGAATATCGATTTGCGATAAAATGACTGTCGCTATTTCATCGTATCCATTTTTAACAATAGAAACACTCGTTTCATCACAACTACTTTCAATTCCTAAAATATAAATATCATTCATTCACATCATCTTTCTTTCCATCAAAATACCATCCACACCATTATAATACTTTCTTCGAATAGCCTTTTGTACAAAATCAAATTTTTGATAAAGAGCAATAGCCCCTTCATTTGACTGATTCACTTCTAAAGTTATATTTTTTAATTTGTTATGATAACAAAATTGAATGAGTCTTTCCATTAAAATAGACCCATACCCATGATTTCTGTGAATCTTCTTGATTTGCAAACAAAGAATTTCACAACGATCATATAAAACATTAAAACTTAAATATCCTATTAAATTATTTTGATCATATAATATAAAATAATGTAAAAAAGGGTTATGTAAAAATGCATTTTCAATTGTTTCTTGGTTTTTGAATGTTTTTTTTAGATCCAAAAACACTTTATCCACATATTCTGTGTATAATTTAATTTCCACTAAACTTTTCCTCTGCTTCTGTTAATTTTAAATAATTTGGATTTACAGCATGTGGATTTATTGTATTCCAATTTTTTGTATATTCAACAATTTTTAATATATCCGGATTATATTGCATAGCTGCATTTTCTAAAAACACAGAAGAAATAATTTGATAATCTTGATTCAATTGTTCTAGATAATTAAATAATTTATCCCTTTGAATATAGCAATCTGACAAAACTGCATTATTATTTTTATCATAAATTGCAGCATAATAATAATTCCTTCGAGCATCAATGATAGGCACTTTAAAAATGTTCTTATCACAAGAAACCGCCATTGCATATAAACTCGATACAGGAATAATAGGAATATTTAATGCCCAAGCCCAAGTTTTTGCTATCGTAATACCTATTCTCACTCCCGTAAAAGATCCCGGTCCATTCACAACGACAATTGTATCTATATCATTAGGAGAAAGATTTAATTCATCAAACATTTTTTCAATCAAAGATAAAGAAAAAGTAGATAAATTATTATCTAGTTTATCTTTTATTTCATATAATAATTCATTATTAGATACAATTCCAGCATATAAATAACTGGTGGAAGTATCTAAATAAAAACATTTCATAATACAGCCTCACACAATTCCTCATATTTTGTTCCTTTAGGCTCAATTGTAATAATTCGAGTATTTTCATCAACAATTTTAAATTTTATCTTTAAATAATGTCTAGGAAGATAATCCGCAATCATATCTGACCACTCAATTATACATACCCCACCTTTTTTATAATAATCCTCTATACCCAAATCTTCAATATTTCCATCCAATCTATATAAATCCATATGATAAAGAGGCATTTCTCCAGTAGTATATTCCTTGATTATATTAAACGTAGGAGATGTAATAGGTTCTGCTATTTCCATTGATCTAGCAAAACCCTTAGCAAAAATTGTTTTGCCACTACCCAAATCCCCTTCTAAACAAATAACCATATTCTTAAATTTTTCAGATTCAAAATTTTGAGCAAGCTCAATCGTCTCCATTTCACTATAGGATTTAATTTTGTATTCCATAATTATCACCAATAACATTATAACAAAAAAAAAATAAGTTATACAACCTATTTATTTGTTTTTTACAACGATTTTGTAAATAAATTTTTTCAATAAAAAAAATTATTGGCAACGTCCTATTTTTGCATACACTATCGTCGGCGCTAAGGAGCTTAACTTCTGTGTTCGGGATGGGAACAGGTGTACCTTCCTTGCTATAATCACCAATAAAATTTATGAGAAATAATTCTCTGAAAACTTAGATAACGTTGTCATCAAATTATAAATAATGGTTAAATCCTCGACCTATTAGTATCAGTCAGCTCAACATGTCACCATGCTTACACCTCTGACCTATCAACGTAGTAGTCTCCTACGGGTCTTACTTGATAAACAATGGGAAAATTCATCTTG
>CANQVY010000134.1 GCA_947627405.1 uncultured Bacilli bacterium
CAGCAAGTTCACCATTGGAACCACCATATTGCGTAACCAATATTTTGGCCATAGCAATATTTTTACTTTTAATATCAACTGGATATTGTAATCTTTTCTGATAAGCAAACATTAGTTATTCACCTCCCAAGGAAATCGACTATCCCAAGCCCAAGGGATTTGATTTAAACTGTTTGATGAAATTACTAATGGTCCATATGTATTTTCATATTCTTCCATTAATTTATTTGCTTGTGTTCTATATTCATTAAATTTTCTAATAGCTACTTGATCGTTAGGAAAATTATCTAAATACAAATTTAAATCATGTGCTGCGAAAGCAATTTCGCTTAATTGCAATAATTTTTCTTGTTGTGGTGTTGCACCTACTAATCTTTGTGGTTTATAATTCTTATATTCACTATATAAGTTTTGAAACATATTTCCTCTCATATACCCTTGATATGAATCAAAAAGTTGTAAAGTATTTGAATTATTATTCATATTATTTTGCATACTATTATTCGGATTTAAATTATTATTCATAAAGTTATTATCAAATATACTGCTGTTGTTTCCACTCATATTTGAATTTTGAGGCATAACAGGCATATTAGGAAATAAAAAATCATTAAAATTATTCATAACTCCTCCTTCTCTATTAGCTTATGTCGTTTAAATCACTATGTTTGGGTATTTATCCTAATTATTTAAAATAAACAAAATTAGTTAAATGACATATATTATTATAGTAAAGGAGTTTTAATATGTTTCAAGGAAATTATAGTCCTAATCCAGCAGGTTTTTTAGGATTAAGAAGAATTAATTGGTCTTCTTTATTGAATAACACACAAAAAACATTAAATATTATCAATCAAGCAATTCCAATAATCTATCAAGTAAAACCCATTATAAATAATGCCAAAACAATGTTTAAAGTTATTAGTGCTGTAAAAGAGGATGATGATGGAAAAATAAATCAATCAAATAATGAAAGTAATGAAAAAAATACCGTTAATACAATAAATCAAAACTATGAGAATAGACCTATTTTTTACATCTAAAGAAGAATCTTTATTGATTGCTTCTTTTTTTGTATGTATATGATGTTTTTTCACATACTAAAACTGGTGATAAGATGAATAAAAGTATATGGTTAGAAAACGAAGTAACTTTTGATAAAGTGTCTTCTAATATACAGACAGATTTATTAATTATTGGAGGTGGAATTAGTGGCAGCAATGTTTTATATTTTCTAAAAGATTCTCCATATAAAATAACATTAATAAATAACACAAATAACAATACAACATGCAATTCTACAGCGAAGATCACTTATTTGCAACAAGACATCTATACGAAAATCAGCAAGATTTATTCTCAAGAAAAAGCTTATGAATATTATCAAAGTCAAAAGGAAGCCATCAAATTATTGATCCATATTATTAAAACAGAAAAAATTGATTGTGATTTAGAAAAGGTATCTTCTTATATTTTTTCTAATAAAAAAAAGAACAATTTAGATTTAGAAAAAGATTTTTTAAAGAATTATAATATTCCTTTCCAATTAAAAAAACACTTGCCTATTTCGATCTCTTGTAATCATGCCATTGAAGTAAAAAATACATTTATGTTTAATCCATATAAATATATAGTCAACCTAAAACAAAAATTAAATCGTTACAAAAACATTTCGATTTATGATCAATCCTTAGCTACATCCATTAAAAAAAAGAAAAATGGTTATGTTGTTTTTTGTAACAACAAAAAAATTACTTGTAATTCAATTATTATGGCCTGTCATTATCCTTTTTCTATTGAAAAAGACTTTCCTTTCACTACTTATTTAGAGCGAAGTATTGTATCTGCTTTTCCATATTCCTATGAAAATCCTTTTTCAATGATTAATCTTGATCAAGAGGTACTTTCTTTAAGAACTTACCAAGATCATCTCATTTTTTTAAGCAATTCACACAATATTAATTGTAAAGAAAATATTTTAAAAGAAGTTAAAAAACATGAAAATAAAACGCAACATCTTTTTCAAAAAAAAGGAGAATATACTTGGATTAATCATGACATTATGACGAATGATCATCTACCTATTGCCGGTCTGATTCAAGGTAGCCATATTTATATTTTAACTGGTTATAATACGTGGGGAATGACCAATTCTACAATCTGTGCCAAATTAGTAAGTGATTTGGTACTAAAAAAAGAAAACGAATATATTAAACTATTTGATCCAAATCGTAGTACAAATATAAAAAGACTGGTAAATGATTTTTTATATAGTATTAGTAGTGGTAGTCGACTTCTTTGTGATAAATTTTGTAAAAATAAAGATTTTTATCAAGAAAATGTGAAAATTGTAAAAGAAAATGGTATTGCTTATGGTATCTATATTGATAAGAAAAATCAAGAACATAAAGTATACAATTTATGTCCTCATATGAAGTGTAATTTAATTTTTAATTCTTTCGATAAAACTTGGGATTGTCCTTGTCATGGATCAAGATTTGATATAGATGGAAACGTAATAAAAGGACCTGCTAGTCTAAATATAAAAATAACAAAGGATAAGAATTAATCATTCCTATCCTCTATTGCTTGAAACATTCTTATTTTAATTGTTCTTTAAGAGTATCATACACTATACTTTCTCCATCTTTAGTAGAAATAGATTTAAATTATTAATAATAATTTGTTTCTTAATAATTTTTTATTATACACAATAAAAATAATTTAGTAAAAAATACAAGTACAATTAATCCTTGTATTTCTTATATTCTTTAATGACTGGTTGGATTTGTTTTTCTTCTAATGCTTTTTCTATGGTTGGAAGCAATAAATCGTAATGAGCAATTAAAGAATTTGGTTTATTTTTATAATCATCTTGGCCAAATGGTACAAAGAAAATGTTTTTCTTATTATATAATTTCATAATATTTTCTCCATTTAAACTCAATCCATCATTGGTGGATACAGCAATAATTACAGGACTTTCATTTCGAAGGGTTGCTTTTACTGCTAAGTTTACAGGATTGTCTGTAATTCCATGAGCAAGTTTTGCAAGAAAGTCACCTGTGGCTGGAGCAACAACAATTGCATCCATTTTATATTTTGGTCCAAATTGTTCGGCACCTACAATATCTTTTATTACTTCTTTTCCTGTGATTTTTTCTACTTTTTCAATAAATTCTTTGCTCTTTCCAAAACGTGTATCATACTTCACTACATTTTCACTTACAACTGGATATACATCATATCCTGCAGTAACTAGTTCTGCAATATTAAATAATACTTTATCCAGTGTACAAAAAGATG
>CANQVY010000135.1 GCA_947627405.1 uncultured Bacilli bacterium
GAAGATGAAAATAAAATTTCTGTTATTGAACAAGTAGGATATTATTCCAGCGGAATATTAGAAAATAATGTTTTTTATACTTACCAAGATGCTATTAATAAAACCAATAGTATCGGTACGATTTCTGAAAGTACAGAAGTACAAATCAATAACTTAAGCCATTCATTAAGTCGTTATAAATATACGTTTAAGAAATGGAATAATGATAAATATTATTTCTATAGTGTAGAACGAGAAAAATAAAAATGGAAGGATGGGAAATGGAGCGAAAGCTCTTTTTCTTTTCTAAAAAATATGTTAGAATACTAAGGAAGAGTGGGTGATTTGATGACAATTATGCAAAAACCGAGTTACAAAGAAGCAAAAACAAGAGATAAAAGAGAATATCAAAAAGTTTTTTTTCATATAAGTGATGATAAAAAGAATTTATTTAAGGGAAAAACATATTATTTAAAAACTTATGGATGTCAAATGAATGAGCATGATAGTGAAAATATTGTGGCAATATTAGAACAACTTGGGTTTAGGAGTGCTTTAAATTATGAAGAGGCGGATTTTGTGCTTTTGAATACTTGTTCTATAAGGGAAAATGCGCATAATAAAGCTTTTGGGCTTTTAGGAAGATTAAAACACTTAAAAGAAACAAAAAAAGATTTAATTGTTGGAATTTGTGGTTGTATGGCTCAAGAAGAGGGGGTTATACAAGAAATTTTGAATAAGTATCAATGGGTAAATTTTGTTTTTGGTACACATAATATCTATCGCCTTCCTGATTTATTAATTGAAAATAAAACTTCTCATACACAACAAATTGAAGTATTTAGCCGTGAACAAGATTTAGTTGAAGATATGCCGGTAAAAAGAGAAAATAAGTACAAAGCTTACGTTAATATTATTTATGGTTGTGATAAATTTTGCACGTATTGTATAGTTCCTTATACAAGAGGAAAACAAAGAAGTCGAGAAAAGGAAGATATATTAAAAGAAATTGAAGAATTAAAAAAGGAAAACTATCAAGAAGTCACTTTGCTAGGACAAAATGTCAATGCTTATGGTAAAGATTTATATGCAGATTATAAAATGGAAAATTTATTAGAAGATGTTGCTAAGACCAATATTCCAAGAATTCGATTTATTACTTCACATCCTTGGGATTTTACTGATCAAATGGTAGAGGTAATGAGAAAATATCCAAATATCATGCCAGCGATTCATTTGCCTGTGCAATCTGGAAGCAATCGCATTTTAAAGTTGATGGGTAGAAGATATACAAAAGAACAATATTTGGAATTGTTCCATAAATTAAAGACAATTCCTAATATGGCCATTTCAACGGATATTATTGTTGGATTTCCTGGGGAAAGCGAAGATGACTTTAATGAGACGCTTGATTTATGTCATACTTGCCAATTTGATAATGCTTTTACTTTTATTTATTCTCCAAGGGAAAATACTCCTGCCGCTAAACTTCCTGATACGATTCCCTTAGAAGAAAAAGAAAGACGTTTACAAAGATTAAATCAAATTGTAAATCAATATTTTAAAGAAAAAAATGAACAACTTTTGGAAAAAGAAGTAGAAGTTTTGGTAGAAGGAATCTCTGATAAGAAAAATAATTATTTTGGGTATACCAACACCAATAAACTGATTAACTTTACGGGAAAAAATATAAAAATTGGTTCTATTGTAAAAGTGAAAGTCACAGAAGCTAAGACATGGAGTTTAGATGGAAAAATTGATTAAGGCTGTTTTACAAAAAACCGATGAATTAGTTGAAATTATTAAACAGTCGAAAGAATATAAAACTTATTTATCTATAAAGGAAAAAATGGGTGAAAACGAGCAAATTCATACATTGATTCAGGAAATAAAAAAACAACAACAATATGTTGTTAGAAATCAGTTGAAAAATCAAAAAGAGGATAAAGAGTTGAAAAAAAAAATAAAAGCTTTACAATGTATACCCCTATATAATGATTATTTAAATGCTGTTGATGATTTAAATCATTATTTAGAACCGATTAAAAAATTACAAGATTATTTTGATCAATTAACGAAATAGTCTTTTTTCTTTTTTTCTATAAATTCAAAAAAATAATCATTCTAGGGTTTATAAACAATAAAATTTGGTGTAAAATAGGTTTAGTATAGGTGATGTTATGTTTAGTATTGGAACAAAAAGATTTTTCAAAAAGTTTTTTAGAGTTGTATTATTCTTATATATTATAGGTAGTTTTGCTTTTATAGGGTATATGCTTTATTCGTTTTATTTAAATTCAGATAGACAAGAGGAAGAGAAAGAAGAAAGTTCAAAAGAAGAAGTCAAAGATTTAGCGGAAGGAAAGATTTATTTAAATAATACACAGGTAGAAAGATTATATGCTTACTTGCCTAATTCTTCTGAAATGTATAATTTAAATGATATACTCTATAAGAATTTTGATCAAAATATTTTAAAAGCGAAAGCTTTTGAATTGATTGAAAAAGCGGATCAAAAAGAAAAAGATCGTTTTATTTTATCAGAAACGACATTGAATGCTAAAATGAACGATTTATATGGGGATTTTTCTATTAAACAGGAGGGTTTTTCTTATTTTGTAAATAAACCTTTATTGGATTCTTCGATTACAAGCATTCAATGTATATATAACGCTAATAAATATATTTGTGAAAAGAAAAATACCAAAAAGAAAAAAGAAGATGAATTGAGATATATTGAATCGGCTACAAAGGATGAAAAGGGTTCGATTCATATCTATGAAAGGTATGTTTTTTTTGTAAAAAACAATACAGGATATGATTTATATAAAGATTTTAATAAAACAGAAAAAATTACAAACATTACCCATCAACAAAAATTGGAATATACAATAGATCAATATTTAAAGGAATATCAAACAATTCCAACGTATGAGCATATTTATAAGAAAAAAGGAAATCAATATTATTTATATGAGACAAAAGTAAAGGAGTAATCCTTTTTTTTATGTCATTGTATTGCAATAAATGGCTTGACTCTTTCCTTTTATAAGAATATAATTATTACAGAAAGTAGGATAAAGTATGGAATATAAGAATAGTGAAAAATATGAAAATTTAGCTAAAATTATTGGAATTGTTTTAGGATTGCTAATGGTTATAGGAATTAGTTATGCTCTTATTCATGTAGTGGTTCGATCAGATATAAAAAATACCATTAGTGCGGGGAAGTTGGATTTAAAAATTGAAAATGAACAAAATGAAATTGCGTTAGAAAATGCTTATCCAATTCGTCAAAGTGAGGCATTAAAGCAGACTCCTTA
>CANQVY010000136.1 GCA_947627405.1 uncultured Bacilli bacterium
GAAAAAGAAAGGATGGTACCGTGTCTATGCACTCCTGTTACCATCTTTTTTTTAGTTTATAACAAAAGAAAGATAAAAAGGAATATAATGAAATGAGAGCTTTTAAAATAATCAAAAAGGAGAGATGAAAATGATAAATATTAAAGAAGATGAAAAATTAAGTGTACTAAATCATAGTTGTGCACATTTACTTGCTCAAGCAGTAAAACACTTATATCCTCAAGCTAAGTTTTGGGTTGGACCGGTTATCGAAGAAGGATTCTATTATGATATTGACTTAGGAGATCAAGTAATCAAAGAAGAAGATTTAGAAAAACTTGAAAAAGAAATGAAGAAGATTTCAAAGGATGGTAAGAGAATTGTAAGAGAAGAAATTTCAAAAGAAGAAGCTTTAGAAAAATTCAAAGATGATCCATATAAGATCGATTTAATTTCCAGAATGGATGAGAAGAGTACAATTATTAGTTGTTATACTCAAGGCGATTTTACGGATCTTTGTCGTGGACCCCATGTAGATACGGTAAAAGAGTTAAAACATTTTAAATTATTAAAAGTAAGTGGAGCATACTGGAAGGGAGATTCCAATAATAAAATGTTACAAAGAATCTATGGAGTATGTTTTGAAACTGCAGAAGCTTTACAAGAACATTTAAATTTATTAGAAGAAGCAAAAAAAAGAGATCATAAAAAACTAGGAAAAGAGCTAGATTTATTTATGATTAGCGAATATGGGCCAGGATTTCCATTTTTTTTACCAAAAGGTATGATTTTGAGAAATATATTAGAAAATTTTTGGTATGAAGAACATACAAAAGAAGGTTATGAATTTATTAAAACACCAATCATGCTTAATAAAGAATTATGGGAATTATCAGGACATTGGTATAATTATAGAGAAAATATGTATATCAGTGAAATTGATGAAAAAACTTATGCAATTAAACCGATGAATTGTCCAGGAGGAATGCTGGTATATAAAAATTCACTACATTCCTATAAAGATTTACCATTAAGAATAGGAGAATTAGGACAAGTTCATAGACATGAAGCAAGCGGGGCTTTAAACGGTTTATTTAGAGTTCGAACATTTACTCAAGATGATGCTCATATATTTATGAGAGAAGATCAAATTGAAGAAGAAGTAATTAGACTCATTCGTTTTATTGATCGAATGTATAAAATTTTTGGCTTAACTTATGATATTGAATTATCAACAAGACCTTTAGAAAAATATATAGGGGATATAGAAATTTGGGATAAATCAGAAAAAGCTCTACAAGAAGCTTGTCATAAGTCAGGGCATGATTGTAAAATAAATCCTGGTGATGGTGCTTTCTATGGACCAAAATTAGATTTTCATATTAAAGACTCCTTGGGAAGAGTATGGCAATGCGGAACGATTCAACTTGATATGAATTTGCCAGAACGATTTGATTTAACTTATATTGATAGCAATGGAGAAAAGAAACGTCCAGTCATGTTACATAGAGTCATCTATGGTTCTATTGAAAGATTTATTGGTATTTTAATTGAACATTATGCTGGTGCTTTTCCAGTATGGCTTGCTCCGGTTCAAGTAAATATTATTCCAGTGAATCTTGAATACCATTTAGAATATGCAAAAGAAATAGAAAAAATATTAAACGAAAATAATATTCGTGTAAAACTGGATGAAAGAGAAGAAAAGTTAGGTTATAAAATGAGAGAATCTCAAACGAAAAAGGTACCAGTTGCTTTAATTTTAGGAGATCATGAAAAAGAAAACAAAACGGTAAGTTATCGCTTGCATGGATCAAAAGAAACAACAACAGTTTCTATAGAAGAGTTTATACAATATATAACAAAACAGATTGAAGATAAAAAATAAGAAGTATTTTAATATTAAGCAAAAACATTCTATTTTTAGAGTGTTTTTTCACTTGGAAATGGGTAAATGAACAAAAAAACTTTACGAGTAAAATCTTTTTTAGTATAATGTAAATAGTAGATAAGAGGTTATAAATATGAGAAAGATTTATACAAGTATTGATTTAGGCTCTGATAGTATAAAAATTGTGGTTGCGGAAAAGGTGGAAAAAAGATTCCATGTGCTTGCCGCAAAAGCCATTCGTAGTGTTGGTATAAAAAAGGGAGTTATAGCGGATGTAAAAATGGCTATTTCATCCATAAAATTGGCCAAAGAAGAAATTGAAAAAAGTATTGATTTTAAAATAGAACAAGCCATCATATCTGTGCCTTCTAACAATTGTATTTTTGATATTGTTACAGGTGATTGTAAAATTAGTGGGGAAGATGGTACAGTAATTGGAGCCGATATCAGTAATTGCATAAAACAAGCCGTTTTATCAAAGCGAAAAGAAAATTATGAAGTGGTAACGGTAGAACCTATTCAGTTTAGTATAGATGAAGAACAAGACGGGGTTAAAAATCCTTTAGGATTATTTGGAGATGAACTTAGTGTAAAAGCAGTAATGACTAGTATTCCTAAAGCCTATTTATATCCAATTATCGAAGTTTTTAAACAATGCAATATAGATGTTGTTGATATGGCTTTTTGTGCAACAGGCGATTACTATGAAATGAAAAGTAAAGAAATTGATAACAAAGTGGGAGCAATTATCAATATAGGGGCAGATATTACAAATGTATCTATCTATAATAAAGGAATAATGATTAAAAATAAGATTCTAGAATTTGGATCAAAAAACATTGATAATGATATAGCATATGTCTATAGAGTAGATGGTTCAGTAGCTCGCAATTTAAAAGAAACTTTTGCTGTGAGCAATAAAAAATATACAGATAGTAATGATATTGTAGAGATACAATCCAAGGCCGGAGAAAAGTTGATTATTAATCAATATGAAATTTCTGATGTCGTAGAATCTAGATTAGTAGAAATATTAAAATTTGCAAAAAATAGCATAAATGACTTAACAAAGAGAGAAATTAGTTATATAATAGTTACAGGAGGAATAAGCGAATTAGCGGGATTCCAATATGTAATAGAAAATGTTTTCGGAAAAATTGCAGTGGTTCATAATATTACAAATATGGGAATTAGGAATAATAAATATTCTTCTGCAATTGGATTAATTAAGTATTTTGATTATAAAATGAATCTAAGAGGTAAAGAATTTTCTATGATTTCAGAGAATAAAATGGTTGTAAATAAGAAAAAAAACAATGGAACAGAAGAAAATATAATAAGTAGAGTATTTGATATGTTTACAGGAAATTAGGAGGATATTATGTTAGGTGGATTAGAAATGGATCAATTAG
>CANQVY010000137.1 GCA_947627405.1 uncultured Bacilli bacterium
CATGCAAATTTTTATCTATATAAAATTATTAAAAAAATTTTAATAATCTTATTGACAATTAATAGTTAGTCTTTCTTCTTACCATAACGAAATTTGATAATTTCCGTTAATCGTTTTTTCATTTAATTTTAAATTACTCGTATTACTATTTACTGCTATATCTTGTGTATTTGATTCTTTCCTATTTACAAAAGCTTTTCTAAATTTGTAGTATTGCATAATAAATGAAAAAGTTTTAAGTTCAAACTTTATTTTTTGAGTTAAAGTATCTCCACATCTAACTACAGCTGGTATTCCATATAAACAAAGCTGAATATATGTCATAAATGTACAAGTTTGATCTATGTCGCAAGTTACAACTAACAATTGTTTTTGATAATTAATCCCTAATTCATTTAAAGCTTTAGCAAATGAAAGTACCATACCTCCAGCCCCTGAGCAAGGTTCATTTAATGTTATAAATCCATCATCTTTTATTTTGCTTTTTATATTCTCATCATTTCCTACTAATATTTTAGACATAACATCTGAAACATTAGTAGGAGTAAAAAATTGATTAAAATTTTTAGAACCTAGCTTCTTTTGTTCATACATTTTTCCTAAAATATCATTAAGAGGCTTTCCTGTTTCATATAACATTACTAAAGTGCCTAGTAACTTACAAAAAAGCTCTTGTTCATCTTTGTTATATTTTTTAATAGTTGATAAGTAATCATTTTCTATTGCTTTATTTTTAAGCATTGAATTATTTAATGATATAGCAGACATCTTAACAAAGTCTGAAAATATTTCTTTAGAATTATGCATATATGATAGTTCTTTAAAATATTTTTCAAAACTTTTTAAATGATCTTCATAGTTCATTTTTTACTCCTTTAATTTCTTAGATTTTATGCAGCTTGTAGTAAATTTTCTTGCTCATCGAAATAGTCTACAATGCATAATTCTTTTCCTTTGTGAACTTCTGAAATAAATATTTGGCAATTATTTGAGTATTTAGATACAAAGTCATAGTCTTTACAACTTTCACTATCATCAATAAATAGTGGAAAATTAATTTTTGAAACTTTATTTAGCATATTAGATATCTCTAAAGAACACGCAATAAATTCTGACCTTGATAAATTTTTTAAGTCATTTCCTTTATATTGAATTATGAAATCTTCTTTTATATCCCCTGTTTCTCTTAAAACTGAATAAAACTTAATTGTAACATGTTTAAGTAATGATGATACACTTTTCATCTTTTCTTCTATGAAGTTTATATATAACTTTTGAGCTACTTTTTTGGCTTCCTTTAGACTATTAATAAGTGTGTTTTGAGATGAAATTTCTTCTTTAAATTTTTTTATATCTTTTTTTGCTTTATCTATATTTTCATTTTCTAGCGCAATCTTATTGTTATAGTTTCTAATTTCGTCTTTTTTTTCCTCTAGCTTTCTTATAGATAATTTTATATTTTCAATTTGATTTTGTTTTTCTTTTGTAGATAGTCCATCGAAAGTATGTAGTTTGCATTTTTCTTGCATAGCTCTTAGTTTTAGTTCATTAATTTGTTCTTTTAGCTTTATACTATCTTCATATTTACAAGTTAAGTCTTTTTTCATGTTTAAAATGGTAATTGCTTTATTAGAGTCACTAATTATTTGGTTACAGGTAGGACAATTACAAGTTGAATTTGATGCTTTAATTTCCATATACTTTTTCTTTCCATCCTTCATTTTTGATAGTAAATTATCAAGTGTTTCTTCTTTTTCTTTAATTTTAGATATAAGGTTATTTACATTTTTCTCTAAAAGCTCTTTATCACCTATACCACTATCTTTAACAAAAAAAGAAAGTTCTTCTTGAAGTAAAATTAATTTATCTTCATCTTCAAAAACTTTCTTTTCTTTGATTTTGTTATTGTCAACAATGTTTCTTGCATATTCAATTTTGCCATTTAGATTTTTAATTTTGTCTTCTGCCATTTTCATATCAGAATTTAATTCTTTGATATAGAGGTTAATGTTTCTTGGTTTTGATTCTAAAATTTTCTTTTCTTTTTCTGATAGCGAGTTATATATTTTAGTTAGACTTACCTTAGGTAAATAGTTTTCTAATAGTCCTTTTTGTTCTGCAGGTTTTTTATTTATAAAATAGTTTGAGTTTAATATAGATAGCATTAACTTTTTATTGCCAAAGAACTTTGTTAATTCCTTATTGTCTACTCTTACACCATCTAATGTAATAAAGTTTTTAGTGTTATTAAGTTTATTTTTATATCTTATTAACTCATGTTCTTCATTTAAGTTATCAATAAAATTTATTAATACATAACAACTATTAGAATTTTTATTACCAAGCCATGCTTTTTCATCGCCACTAAGATTAGTACCAAGAAATGCCCAAATTATTGCATACAAAATATTTGTTTTTCCTTTAGCATTTCCTCCATAAATATACGTTGTATCAAATAAGTTAGTCTCAAAATTTCCTTCAAACTTCCTAAAATTATTAGTTTTTAGCCTTGTTATTTTCATTTACTTTTTTCTCCTTTCATAATCTTCAAGACTTTCTATATATATAGGATCAATCCAGTCTACAGTTCCATCTTCAAATTTAATATTGTAGTCTTTAAAAAAAGTATCTCTATCTAATACAATTCCCTTTACTTCTTTATATCTTTTGCCATTAATTTTACCTATTCCATTTACAATTACTATATCATCTACCTTAAATTTGTTGTTCATAGTTTAATTTTTCCCTTCAATAAAAAATTTTGCATTTTTGAGCATTGACAAATTTTAATGTAGCATTTTATAATCAAATTAGAACTTGTTCCTAATGTTTTCATCTTTAGGGAGTGGATTACAGATATGTCTTGCCTGAACTTATATATTTTTTATAAAGATGTAAAACATAAGGTAAGTTTGTTATTTTTAGTTACAAGTAGCAGTTTAAGAAGCGTTTTTTTAGGCTGCTACTTCATTTTGTTTAAAGTATTCTGTTACGTATTCTATTTTTTCGATATAGTAAATGCCGTTTTTTGTTTGTTTTACTTTAGCCCTTATTTCAGTACCCATTTCATGCCTTAATAGATTATCAGTTTCTTCAGG
>CANQVY010000138.1 GCA_947627405.1 uncultured Bacilli bacterium
ATGGCGTACTACTGGTCACTCCATATTATAATAAAACATCTCAAAAAGGTTTAATTGAACACTATCGTACAATTGCTTCTTCAACAAAGTTACCCATTCTTTTATACAATGTACCTAGTCGAACAGGCATCAATATCGATCCTAATACTGTTGCAGAACTCTCTAAAATTGAAAATATTGTAGGAATTAAAGAAGCAAGTGGTAATATTTCTCAAGTCGCAACAATTGCAAATTTGACTACAGATGATTTCTCCATTTATTCTGGGAATGATGATCAAATTATTCCAATTTTATCTTTAGGAGGTAAAGGAGTGATATCGGTTCTTTCAAATATCTTACCAGAACAAACACACAATATGGTAATGCAATATTTACACGGAGATCAAAAAACAGCTAAAGATTTACAGTTAAAGTATTTGAATCTAATTCACTTATTATTTTCAGATGTAAATCCCATTCCAGTAAAAGACGCATTAAATATTATTGGTTTTGATTATAAAGAACCTAGAAAGCCATTAATTTCCTTAGGTGAAGAAAAACATAAAGCTCTAAAAAAAGAAATTAAAAAACAAGGCATAATAAAATAAGTAAGAATTCTTACTTATTTTTTATTGACTACATGTGTATCCTCTTTTTTCTAATTGATTTTTGATTGTACTTACACGATCCTCTTTTTTAAATTCCATATGATCTCCTATAAAACTATCAGGCAATGTCGTAAAATCATAGGTTCTTACCATTGTAACCGTATTCGCTGTCTTATCACAACCAACAATAAAACCATTTACTTCACTTTGTTGAAGGGTTAAACAAGATTGATAATGATCGGCTATATCTTTTGTATATTCTATAGAAACTGTATATTTTTGTAATTTATCATCCTCGCTATAAAGAGTATACGTATTCGCTACTTGACTACAAATCATAGAATCAAAATTATCTGTTTGTGATTGATTAGGCGTCTCTGGTGTTTTTTCTACTAAAGATTGATCTTGATTTTTTTTCTTCTGATTCATCATTTGCCGAATTTCAGGCATAAACCATATAAAAGCCCCCACTCCAATAAAAAGAATAGCCACCAATAACAAACTAAAATTATTATTTTTTTTCTCGCTAGCGTTGTTATTTATAGAATCAACAGACTGAATGTTATTTTTATTGTTATCAACAGGTATTTGTGGATGAATGGCTTCTGGTCCTACAGCAATTGAATTTGGATCAATTACTCCAGAAAAATCATGATTGCCCGCATTTGAAGATACTGAAGCTTGTTGTTCTGTTTGTGTATTTGTTGAAGAAACATTTGAAGATGGTGTGACAAAATTGGTTGTATTTCCTCCACTAAAATTTGATTGATTCCCTTCATTCATTCCCATTTGATTTTTATTTTCTTCATTCATGTTTTCCACCCCTTAATTTGGTTATTGTTTTTTGAAAATCATCACTATTTGTAATACAACTACCACTAACCAAAATATCCGCTTGTCTTAATTTGGTACAATTATTTAAATTAATACCCCCATCAACATTAATCACAATATTCAATTTTTTACTTTTCATTTTTCGTTTAAATTCTTTAATTCTAACAAATGTTTCTGGAAGAAAAGCTTGTCCGCCTTGGCCTGGTTCAACGGACATAAACAAAACCATATCAATTTTATTCAAATAAGGATCCAAAACATCTATTGGCGTATCCGGTTTTATGGAAAGACCACATTTTATACCATAATTATGAATTAGATCAATTAAAGAATCAATATCCTCATCCAACTCAACATGAATAGTTATATATTCTGTATTTAATTGAGCGTATTTTTTAATCAATTTTTTAGGATGTATAGCCATTAAATGTACATCCAATCGTTTAGAAGTAAATTTATAAATATTTTTCATAGAGCGAAATGGCATTGTTTTTCTTTTTACAAACTTTCCATCCATTACATCCACATGAATAAAATCTACATCTGTATCATTTAATTTTTGAATATCTTTTTCAATAGAATAACTGCTTAAAAATGATGCGGAAATTTTCATTTGATCACCTACCTATTATTTTTTTATAATTTTCATATCTTGATAACAAGATTTTATGGTTTTCTACTGCCTCTTTTACTTTGCATTCCTTCTCATCTATATGGCTACAATCTTTATAGATGCAGGGATATTTTGAAAATTCAATAAAAGCCTTTTTTATATTTTCATCACAAATATCTTTAAATTCCAAAGAAGAAAAACCTGGTGTATCTAAAACTTTACCACCATACATTTCAATTAATTCAACATGACGAGTCGTATGTTTTCCCCGATTTAAGGCAAAAGAGATTTCCCCAGTTTTTAAATGCAATTTTGCATCTAAACGATTCAACAAAGTAGATTTCCCCGCTCCCGTTTGCCCTGTAAAAACACTGGTTTTATTTTTAATTAATGTTTTGATGGTTTCTAAATCGTCATTAAAAAGGACACTATATCCTAAATTTTGATAATATTGCATGATTTTCTCTATTTCTTTAAACTCACTTTTTGAACATTTATCTTTCTTTGTTAAACAAAGAATTGGTTTTATCCTATTGATTTCCATAATAACCAAC
This sequence comes from uncultured Bacilli bacterium, assembly GCA_947627405.1. Taxonomy (GTDB): domain Bacteria; phylum Bacillota_I; class Bacilli_A; order RF39; family UBA660; genus CALVUP01. The sequence continues at coordinate 2,589 of CANQVY010000138.1, forward strand.
AATTTATCAAGCAAATTTAATGAAAGATCAGGTTCTTTTAAACTAGTGATCAAAAAAGCCTGATCAATATTGGCAACCATCGGTCTATGTAAAAAATTTTTTCTATCTTCTATTTCTAATATATAGTTATTTTTATCATCAAAAAGAACATAATCTCCAACAAGGGGTATTTTTTTTTCTTTACGAAATTTTCCCCTTGCCTTGCAAACATAAGTCGTATTATTGGCACTAACGGTGTAATTATTGCTTATAATTTTCACAATTTGTCCTCTCATTTAAACTCCTTTAATTTGTTGTAGTATCATTTGCATTATTATTATTGTTATTATTATTGTTATTATTATTTGCATTACCACTAGAATCTGAACCGTTTTGGTTTGGCACATTGGCAGGGGCTACGGCAATCGTTACTTTTAACG
>CANQVY010000139.1 GCA_947627405.1 uncultured Bacilli bacterium
GTTGTTGACATCATGTATGGTGAAGGAGTATCAAAAGAAGGCGAACTTGTAGATTTAGGAGTAAATGCGAATGTTATAGAAAAATCGGGAGCGTGGTTCTCTTATAATAAAGAAAAATTAGGACAAGGTAAAGAAAATGTAAAACTACTGTTAAGAGACAATCCGGCTTTAAGAGATGAAATAGAAGCAAAAGTTCGTGATTTTTATGGAATAGCTATAAAAAAATAACAAGGATACACTTGTTATTTTTATTGACTTTTAATTCTATAAAATTTAAAATAGAATTAGGTATTAATTATATTGTTGATATCATTGATTATATATATAGGGATGGAGGTATATTATGGAATTGACAATCTCCATTTTACTAATCGTTATTGGAATAACAACAGGGTCCGTTGGAAGTATAGTAGTTCGTAAGATAAAAAAGGGCCATGCACAAGCGAAATCTGAGCAAATTATTGAAAAGGCAAAAAAAGAAGCTGAAAAATTAAAAAGACAAAGTCTTTTTGAAGCGAAAGAAGAAGCACATAAGTTGAAATTAGACATCGATAAAGAAATTAAAGAAAAGAAAAATGAATTAAAAGAATCAGAACAAAGGTTGATGCAAAGAGAAAGTAATATGGATAAGCGGGATGAAGCTTATCAGAAAAGAGAGAGTTTACTTGATGAAAGAGATGAAAAATTATCATTAAAACAACAAGAAATCCAAAACGAACGAGTAAAAGTGGAAGAAATTAAACAACAACAACTTGATTTACTTGAAAAAATTTCAGGTTTTAGCAAAGATAAAGCTAGAAAATTAGTAATGGAAAAAGTAGAAGAAACTATGTCTGAAGAAATAACAGCATATATTAGAGATAGAGAGAACGAAGCAAAGTTAGAATCAGATAAAAAAGCGAAAGATATGTTGGTTTTATGCATGCAAAAATATGCAGCAGATCTTGCCAATGAACAAACGGTTACAGTAGTAAATTTGCCAAATGATGAGATGAAAGGAAGAATTATCGGTAGAGAAGGTAGAAACATAAGAACGATTGAAGCCATCACAGGAGTGGATTTAATTATTGATGATACGCCTGAAACAATTGTTTTGTCTAGCTTTGATCCATTAAGAAGAGAAATGGCTAGAATTACATTGGAAAGTCTAATCAAAGATGGAAGAATTCATCCAACAAGAATTGAAGAACTGTATGATAAAGTTTCTAAAGAGATGAAAGAAAAGATTGTTGAATATGGAAACAATGCATTATTTGAACTAGGAATTACAAAAGTAGATCCAGAATTGGTAGAGATTATAGGACGTTTGCATTTTAGAACAAGCTATGGACAAAATGCTTTACAACATTCAATTGAAGTAGCTAATCTTGCTGGTATTATGGCAGCAGAATTAAATGAAAATGTTACTTTAGCAAAACGCGCTGGATTGCTTCATGATATTGGAAAAGCCATTGATCATGAAATGGAAGGTAGCCATGTTGATATTGGTATTGATTTGGCAAAGAAATACCATGAAAGCGAAGTAGTTATGAATGCAATTGCTTCACACCATGGGGATACAGAGGCAACAAGTGTAATTTCAGTATTAGTTGCTATTGCAGATGCCTTATCTGCCTCTCGTCCAGGAGCTAGAAATGATTCATTAGAAAATTATATTAAGCGACTTGAACAATTAGAAGGAGTTACCAAAGATATGGAAGGGGTTGATAAATCATTTGCGGTTCAAGCTGGTCGTGAATTAAGAGTAATTGTAAAACCAGAAAAAGTAGATGATTTAACAGCACATAAGATAGCTAGAGATATAAAGGAAAAGATTGAATCCACAATGCAATATCCTGGAACGATAAAAGTTACCGTAATTCGAGAAACAAGAGCACAAGAAGAGGCAAAATAATTTTTATCAAGAAGGGAAATGATTTTTCTATGCGTATAAGAATGACTGAATAAAAGTAATAAGGCACCAATATAGTTTGAAAAAATAGGGGATCAATAATTCAACCGAAATAGCATTTTTGCTATTTTTTTCTTGCTTTTTTATATGATTTATGGTATTATAATCTCTTATTTAAAGGAGGGTAATATGGTTAAATATAAAATTAACAGATTATATAAAGCACATTTAACTGTGCAAGAAAATCCAGCATATGCACCAAATTCCTCATTTATAAAGAAAAGTGATACAATATTTATCTTTGAAAAAAATGGGGATGTTTATACAGAAGTATTTACTGAAGAAAGATTTGATGAAGCTGTTAGAGATATTGCTGATGCTAAAAGGCCTAGAATTTTAATCAATCCGATACCAATTGGGGAAGAAGCTTTTAAAAAAGCCCAGAGAAAAGATGGAGAAGTTTTACAACTTCAGGTAGTTCCAGCTTATAATTCAATCAATGATAAAGGTAAGAAATTAGTAAAAACAAGAAAAGCAGCTTAAATGTTTTTTACAAATCTCTATAATAAGTAAACAAAAAAAGAGTTTTGTAATACGAAAATTTAGATTAATAAAAAATAGATCATAATGACTGATCTATTTTTTTATGTCTAATATAACTGGTAAAATAATAGGTTTTCTCCCTGTTAATTCAAAAATGGCCGGGAAAAGTTCAGCAGCTATTTGTGATTTAATATCATTAAAAGTAGCGTTTTCATCTGAAAGTTTACTATTAATAGCATTTGTAGCAAGTCCTTCAATTTTTCGAATTAATTCTTCATTTTCATTCACTAGAATGAATCCTCTTGTTGTAATGTTAGGTTTAATTAATAATTTTCTATTTTTCATATCCACATTAGCAATCACAACTAATATTCCATCATTGCTCATAATCCTTCGATCTCGAATAACTTGTGTGGATATTTCACCAACCCTACTTCCATCTACATAAATATCATTTACTAAAATTTCTCCATCTTTTTTGATTACATGATTTTTCATTGATAAAATATCGCCATTTTCTAAGATAAATGTGTTTTCTTTTGGAATAC
>CANQVY010000140.1 GCA_947627405.1 uncultured Bacilli bacterium
CAAAACCAATAAAAGCAGTTGAAATAGTAGCCGTATCAATCACCCCATCCAAATTGGTGTCTAAAAAGCTTTGGGAAGTCCCTGTCTTGCCAGCTGGCTGATATTTATTGTCAATATAATCATGTCCAATTCCATAACTTGCATGCATAACCGCATAAAACCCTTCATGTACACGATCGATATATTTTTTTTCACTCGATACCTTATTTAATTCTTTTACTTCACTTTTATACATCAAATCAGATAAATTACTACTATTGGTGGAACGATGCACTTCTTTTAAAATACGTAAGGCATATCTTGTTCCTTTATTGGCAAGAGTTGAAATATATTGCGAAAGTTGTACGGGAGTATAAGTTTCGTATTGCCCCATGACAAAATCCAAAAGAAGTCCTGATTGATTATCCAACCCAGAATAACCAAGTGACTCAATTGGCAAATCGATTTCTGTTTTTACTCCTAATCCAAAAGAATGATACATTGTTCGATATTTATCAAAAATCGTTTGACTAACTTTAAAAGGCATATTATAAGAATAAGTATAGCCTGCGACTTTCATAGCCGTTTTAAACTGATAAACATTAGAGGACATAGCCAAAGCTTGTATGTCATTAATACGTCCTAGATTCCGCCAACTACATTTTTGAGCGGTTGATTTTACTTTAATACAAGAATCATAAAAACTCTGACCAATCTTTATTGCTTTTTCATTATATCCTACCAAAATAGAAGCTCCCTTTACAACCGATCCCACTGTCATAGGATTTGTAAGAAGTCCAGAAGTATAATCAATCGTCTTATATTTATGATTCTCCTTAATTGCCTTTCTTCCAGCCATAGCGAAAACTTCCCCATTATTTGGATTTGAAAGAATAACAAAACTCTTATCATAATATCTTGTATTCATTTGTTTTTTTGTTTTCAATATTTCCTCGTTTAAAATTTCTTCTGTTTTCTTTTGTAAATCGATATCAATATTTAAAACAAGATCATTGCCTCTTTTTCCTTCTGAAACTAATTTTAAAGAACCATCTGATAAAATTTTATATTTTGCTTTTTCCCCTTTTAAAACATCTTCATATTGATACTCCAAATACGAAAGTCCAACAAGATCAGATAAATCATATCCATTTTTTAAATATTCACTTTTCTTTTCCTTCGGGATTTCCCCTATTGTACCTAAAATGGTCTTAAAAACTTCCCCATATAAATATTCTCTCTCCCAAGAAATATCCACATAAAATCCTGGAAATAAATCAATATGTTCCGCTAAATAAGCATATTCTTTATCACTAACATTGCTTTTAATCACTTTGTTATCGTATGAATATCCTTTGTTCATCAAATAATATAAATAAGCACTTTTCTTATCCTTTTCACTCATTTGATTTAATTCTTCTTCTGTAATTCGTGAAATCTTCAAATTGTAAATATCATCAGTCGTTAACTCACGGGTCTTTACTTTTTCATATTCTTCTTCACTTACTTTTTTATCGACCTCTTGTTTATGAATTAAATAATAAAATTCTTTCAAATTTCGATTGGATATTTTCTCATATTCCAAATCTATACTATTGCTTAATCGATAAGCAACATCAATTTCATCAGAAACAGACGTATTTTTGATTCTTTTATAATAAATGGTATTGATGGCTTTGTTATCAACCAATAATTTATAATTACGATCATAAATTCTTCCCCTAGGAGAAGAAGTTGTATTCATATATACATTGGTCAAAGAATTTAATAACGAATCATAATATTTGCTTTTAAAAATAGTCATACTAAATAATCGATAGATAATGAATAAAAAAGAAACAATAAGCAATATGCCAACCAATACATATCGAAATTCAATATGTTTTTTCTTAAAAATTTTATTCATTTTTATCACCATTACTATTTTGTATCATTTTTTGAGAATTATTTAATAAAATATAATAGGTGATTCATTTGAACTTTGTAATAAAACAATATATTGATAAGTTAACGTTAGAAGATATCATTGAACTATGTAAAGGCAGAAATATAAAAATTAGTGAAATTGATGCAGAAATATTATTAAAAACTGTAAAACAACATTGGCAAGATTTCTATAAAGGAGATCCTACAAAAATCATTCATAATTTAAAGGATCAATTAGATACTTCTACATATAACAAATTATTAAAAGTTTACTTAGAATATAAAAACAAGGGAATTGTTCACTAATTCTCTTGTTTTAATTTTGAATTAAATTTTTTATTTCGAATCATTTCAATTTCTTCTTTATACGGAGCTTTCTTATCTATATAAGGCGTTTCTAGTATTTTTGGAATATCCTTTAATCTTTCATTGTAAATAATTTGAATTAAAGAATCAAACCCAATCGTACCATAACCTATATTTTCATGACGATCTTTATGAGAACCTAAAGGATTCTTACTATCATTAATATGAATACAATGTACATAGGAAAGCCCTATCATTTGATCAAACAAATCTAAAACGTCGTCAAAATTTGACAAATCATAGCCTGCATCATTTAAATGACAAGTATCCAAACAAACACCTATTTTTTCTTTATTCTTTACACCATCAATAATTTGTTTAATCTCTTCAAAATTACGACCGCATTCACTTCCCTTTCCAGCCATTGTTTCAAGAAGTATCGTAACCTTGCTATCCTGAAGAACTAAATTTAATCCATCAATAATATTTTTTATTCCAACAGCAACACCCTCATTCACATGAGAACCAGGATGTAGTACCATATATTGAATTCCCAGCTCTTCACATCGTTTGATTTCTTCTTTTATGAATTGAACAGAAAAGTTAAATTTTCTCTCATCCGTCCTGTTGGCCAAATTAATAATATAAGGAGCATGAACAATGACCTTAGAATAATCGATATTTTTATGATTCATCAATTCTAAAGCCTCTTTGGTCCTTTCTTTATTGATAGCATACCTCATCGAATTTTG
>CANQVY010000141.1 GCA_947627405.1 uncultured Bacilli bacterium
TACCTACTATTTCGTAGTCGCTCAATTAAAGTCCTTCGCATTTGATTAATCTCATGAATCGGAATAAATACATTCTCCTCTAAATCAATCTTAAACGTTTGGCAAACAAAAGGTGTATCGTTGATCTTATTTAATTTTTCTTGAATTTCTTCTTTTGTAGTTGCTCTTTTATTTGCCTTTTCGATTTTATTCGATTTTTCGGAAAAACTATTTTTATCATCGCAAATTGTAATTATTAAACCCTCTTTTAAAGTAGCCGATACAGAAAAAGAAATCGGAATTCTTTTTTTCTCATAATGATCAAGTCGTTTTTTTAATTTTGAATCAAAAGTTTTTAATACCCTTGTTTTTTGATCAATATTGAAAGTATTATCTAAATATACATATGAATGAGCTTTTTGAATGAGTTGCCCCTTTTCATTATACAAATAATTAACAACAAATCCCTTATTCTGTTTTACAAAACGAATGCCATCGCCTTGATTTAATTCTTCATCCAATTGAATCTTTATTCTTTTTTTATCAAATGAAATGACTTTTCCTAATAAAACCCCGATATGATTAGGCGTTTTAATATTCATCAAATCTTGATCATCCGCTTGATTTAAAAATCCCTTCGTAAAACCTCGATTAAAAATTTTCTTTAACTGATACACCTCTTCTTCTGAAAAAGTAAGATCTTCCCCTCTGTAATATTTATCAATCAAATTTCTATAAATATGAGTCACAAGTCCAACATATTCTTCCGATTTCATTCGCCCTTCAATCTTTAAACTATCAATTTTACTATCTAAAATTTCCTTTAAATGATGAATACTAGAAAGTTCTTTTGTGCTTAATAAATATTTACCGTCTGTTTTGATTTCATGATTTCCTTCGAATAATTGATATGGCAATCTACAACTGCCTGCACACATACCACGATTTCCACTTCTTCCTCCAATTAAGGAAGAAAAAAGACAATTTCCCGAATAACTGATACATAAAGCACCATGAATAAATACTTCCTTTTCTAAAGAAGTATTTATATTTTTGATTTCATTTAAAGAAAGTTCCCGATCAAGAACAACCCGAGAAACACCTAATTTTTCTAATAAAGCAATGCCTTCTTTATTATGATTGTGTAATTGTGTAGATGCATGAATTATAAAATCAGGCCAACGACTCTTAACAAGAGTAATCATTCCAAGATCTTGCATAATCAAAGCATCTACAGAAATGCGATAAAGATATTGAATATATTCCAAAAACGCAGGTATTTCTTTTTCATAAACAATCGTATTTACAGTAATATAGACTTTTACATCATAAAGATGGCAATAATAAACAACTTCTTTTAATTCTTCATTAGTAAAATTTGTACTGTATTTTCTAGCTCCAAAATCTTTGCCTCCTAAGTATACAGCATCCGCTCCATTATGAATGGCTTGTTTTAACATAGCAAAATTACCAACAGGTACTAATAATTCAACTTTTCCCATCTAACCACCTAATCTCAATGTAATAAAATTAAATTTATGCATAGAAAAAGAAAACTAATCTTTTTTCGTTTTCTTGGAAGTACTTTTTTTCGTTTTCTTTTTTCCCTTTTCTTCCGATTTAGCAACTTCTTCATAAGTTGCTTCTGTAACTGCCTGATCTATCGATTTTTTTACTTTCTTTACCTCTTTTTTTACATTTTGTTCAAAATCATGAATATTTTTCTTTAATAAAATTACATTAGCAATATCCATAATTGCATAAACAACAACAATAATACCTATGATTTGGGTAATAAAAGCAGCTCCTTTAAATGGATTAAAAATGAATAAAATACCACAGATTAATGTAAAAATTGAAAAAATTAAAGTTATCTTCCATTTACTATTCCCATTTTCCTTTAATAAAAGTGTATATTGCGCTTTAATCACACTATTGATAACCATCCAAATGCCAAGGACAATTGGTAATATAGAACCAACGATTTTTGTATTAATAATTAATACAGAACCAACAATAATACAAATGATTCCATAAATAATATCCAAACTCATGGAATGATCTTCTTGTAAATCGCGAATATAGTTCAAAAGACCAAATATACCAATAATTAAAATTCCTATTCCTATAATAATTGAAATTAAAGATAATACTTCTTCAGGTTTAACAATTAGTAACAATCCTACAAGCAATAAAATAATCGATGTAATTAATGAACTGCGAATCATTTCATTAAATTTCTTTTTTAAAAACTTCATAATCATTCTCCTTTACTATATTCATTAAATCATATTTTTGAAATTTTGTAAATTATTTTCGAGTTGTTCGATTTCGATTAGATCCTTCATAATAGACATTTGTTGTATCATTGTCTGTTTTTTCAATATCTGGAACAACAAAAGTATTATGAGTATACGAAGTAATCTTCTTTTTTGCATCCGTACAATCAAAATGTAAAAAACCATCAATGTAAGAAGGATGTAAAATATGAATGGAACTATCTTCACTCGGTCTATACCAAATGTTTTCCCCTTTTCGAAGTGTTTCTATTGGAATTTTTGCAACGACAACCCCTCGATTATTTTCTATGACACCATCCCCTTTGTAACAAGCATCACAGCTTGCTTTCACATAATGAATAAATTCTGCTTTTGATTGACAAGTTAAAAAAGTTTTATCAAGTTGATCACTTCCACTATTGCCCGTATAGCCTCCATGTCCATGATTAATAAGACCACGAGCAAATACATGAACAATATAATCTTCAATTTCAGCTTCCCTTTTCGCATGAGGACGATGAACAAATAGTGCATATTTTCCATCTTCAAATAAACTAGTAAGTTCTTTTCCTAATTCTTCACTTAAATAAACGTTAAAGGAATTCGCCGATAAAATATCGATAATATCACTTATATATTCCATATCATTGGGCCAAGCCTGTAACCCGTTCCTTCTTTTTCTCTTA
>CANQVY010000142.1 GCA_947627405.1 uncultured Bacilli bacterium
GCACCAAGTGTGAATAGCTTGAACTTCTTTTTCGTAAAAAGAACGTTCGGGCTATTTTGCTTTATGGAAGAATTTGAAAATTTTACTTCATGATTCTCTTGAAATTTACAATCAAATTTGGTATAATCAAATCATCAAAAACAATTTAAGGAAAAAATAAATTTACTAGGGAGGATAAAATGACAAGATATACATGTTTTATTTCCTATGAACAAAATGATATTGACAATGATTTTTTATTAATATTTAAGAATTCTTTAGAAACTGATAGGGAGATTCAAGTAATATTAGATAAAGTAACTTTCTCTATTGGTGATGATATTACCAAAGAGGAAAATAAATTATATTCAAGTGATGCAATTATTATTTTTCTCTCAGAAAATTATAAAAAGAAGATTTTAGAGGGAAAAGATTCGGGTGTTTTTAGAGAATATACTATAATTAAAGAGTTATTGGAGTTAAAAGATAAGATAATATTACCTATATTGTATTCTGGCACTTTGGATTCCGCTGTACCTGAAGAATTAAAATATATACTTTTTTCGGATATAAGTTCAATAAATCCAAAAATTCATCGTGATTTAAAAAAAGTATCTTTATATAATATACTAAAAAGTAAAATTAGATGTGTGAAGAATGAACTCAAAAATAAGTTAGATGTTTTAACATGGAGCAAAGACCCTACATTTAAAAATATGGAGGAAGAATACAAGGCTCTCTTTATCAATACAAATGCTGTACAGATTCCTAAGGAGTGTATAATAAAAACGAAAGCCTATGAATCAATAAAAAATCAAAGTGTATATTTTATTCTTGGGCGTAAAGGCAGTGGAAAAACTACTTTATTAGAAACTTTTCGTAGATACGACTCTACATATTATTTGGATACATATAAAATGACAGAACCTATTAGTGCTGAGCATTTAAGGCTCGAATTTTTTTATGAAAAAATAATATCAAAATTTAAATCTTGCATAGGTGAAATAGATTTAACAAAAGTTATCGAAACTTTTTGGAAAGTTTTTCTATTTTTATATTGTGTTTATGATATTGCTGTGGAAATTGAAAAAGGCAGAATTAAGCCAGACGACAAAAGATATGAAACTTTTAAAAAAGCAGCTAATGTAATCAGAGAAAAGTTTGGAAGGAAAGGGCAATCAATGAGTGATTCTGATTGCCGTATGCATATTTTTACTTTGGCATCCGAACTAATATATAATCAATTAGACTCTGGAATTTTTGATAATGCTGATGTTGAGACTTTAATCACTTCCGTAAATACAAATTTTAATGCTAATGTAATATTATCTAAATTATTTGGGAAAATATATGAAAGGTTTTGTAAAGCTCTTAAAGCCTGTACAAAGAAAATTATGATTGCATTAGATGGATTTGACCCTTATTCTGAGGATTTTCGGAGAGCTACAAATCTTTTAAAAGAAAAAGATTATCCAGAATATGAATTGCGCAAAAGATATGAAATTCTCTTTTATAGAGAATTGATGATTTTAATTTCCAATATAAAAGATTCTAAGATTGATAATGAATTGGGGAATGCATTTTCTATAGTAGATTTTTGTATTATCATACCACAAGATCGTTATGATGAAATCCGCGAGTGGGATCGAGATAGTATTAAAAGAAAATATTGTTGTTTGGGTTGGGATGCGTATGATTTGCTTTTAATGTTGGTAAAACGGTTAGAATATTATTATAGAATTCAAGATGAAGGGAATTTGTCCCTCATTGAGAGATTTAATTTCATATTAGCAAATCATTTACCCAATGTTCCAACCGAAATAACTGTTGACATAGATGGACATAATATGCCAATGCATATTTTTAACTATATTCTTAGACTTTCTTTTTGGAGACCAAGAGACATTCTAACGAATTTCGCAGTTGTATTAAAAGTAAATAAAGAGTTAGCTGGAGAATCGAATGAAGTAGTCCAGAGCATCATAAAGAAATTGCTTATTCAAAATGTAAGAGAAATTATAGATAATGAATTCATTAAGGAATATAAAAACGTTTATAGTAACTTGGATAAAGTGTTGCACGGATTTGAAAAAAAGGAGCTATTGTCTGATTTTAAATTATTTTATGAATCCTTGTCTACCATAAATATTGAATCCGTTTACTGTGATGACAATAATACGAGTACAGAAAAATTATATCTTTTATATAAGATGGGAGTCATCGGCTTGTATTATGATAAAATGGAATCGACTATGCATGGATATAGCTATCATGTATGTTTCATATTTAATGAAGGGTTGCAGCCGTTGGATGATTTAATGGCGGGCGGAAGGTATTTAAACACTCGAGTTAAGGTGATATTCAACCCCATATTTTTAAAGTATTTGGAATTAAAGGTAAATACAAAAGAGCTAATTATGAATTTCTCACCAAACGAGATTGTTACCAATCACATCTCAAGTGAGCATATTAGACGAATTTAAACAACTTTTAATTTGGCATGGTTCAAATACAAACGGCGGGCAGAACTTGATCGTTCTGCCCGCCCGCCGTTTTTTAGGTTTATGACATTCGGCTTTGGCCTTCAAATCGTTTCTACGATTAACCTTGAAATTTATATACCGCCATACCTTGCGGTTTTACATATTTCCGTGTCTTTCAACGGGTATCCCGATACACTTTAATGGGACTCTTCGTTTTGATTTTTATTATTCAGTTGTCGTTGT
>CANQVY010000143.1 GCA_947627405.1 uncultured Bacilli bacterium
TTGATAAATAATCAATAGATGCTTGGAAGTCTTCGGTATTTATATCAGGACTAGCCATATATCTTGGTGTTCCTCCTGACTCACCAGTAAATGATGGATCAAATGCAATTGTTAAAAACCCTCTTTCAGCAAGGCATTGAGCATATAATCCACTGGCTTGTTCTTTTACTGCTCCAAAAGGTCCACATACACTAATTGCAGAAAGTTTTCCTTCATAACTAATAGGTTCATACATATCCGCAACAAGTGTTATTCCATAACGATTATGAAAAGTTACTTTCTTGTGATTCACTTTGTCACTTTTAGGAAATGTTTTATCCCATTCATCAACCAAACTTAATTTTTCTTCTTTCATTTTTCATCTTTCCTTTCTTTTTTCGTTCATGAACTTAAGTCAATGCTAAAATGAAATAAGTTAAAAAAATTAACTTATTATACAAATTACTACCTATTTATTTGTTGTTTAACAGCCTTTATCTATGGAACATGTTTTGTCTTTTTCTGTTACACATTTTAATACACATTTAAATTGATTGTATGTATCTTCTTTCATCTCATCGGTTAATTTCATATAACCATCTGTTTGTTTTTCACTGATTCCCGTTGTTAATTTTTCCGCTTTTCCTTTGACAACGCCAATAATATTAGGAGCATAGATTCTTTTTTCTTTGGTATTTATTTCTTTATTCTGTTCATCTGTTAAAGTATAATCTTCTAGTATATTATCAAAACGTTTTAATAATTCATAATACCCTTTACTTCCCTTTTTTTCCGTAACTACTTTCCCATTTTTATCAATACTTAATTCATCTCTTATTTCTTTTATATCTACATAATAAATTGAATCCAACTCAAAATCTTTTGCGGCTTTTATTAAAGTTGGTAAGACACTTCGACACCATGGGCAATCAGAAAAACCAAAATAAACAACAAAAGTTTCTTTGTTATCCATCTTATCCACGATTTCTTCTGCTTTTTTATAGACAAACGGATTGTCTTTATCAATTGAAAGGGTACGAATTGTTTTTCCATCTTTTTCTCTTATGGTTCCATTTAAAGATTCATACTCTCTTTTAAATTTTATGGCATCTGTTGTATTTTGCTTATATATGCACAATAATATAATTCCTAGAATAACAAATAGCATAAGTATAATGATTCCTATTTTTTTCTTTTTCATTTTTACACCTCTTTAATATTTTTTACCTCATAGCCAAATTCTTCTATTTTTTCTTTTAATTTTTGATTTTCAATTGGTCGATTCATTTTAATGATTGCTTCTTTCTTATTAAGATTGACCTTTACACTTTTTACATCTTGTATATTAAGTATAGCACTTTTTACTTTTTGTGCGCAATGCATACATTGCATTCCTTCTATTTCTATAATTTTTTTCATCTTATTTTTCCTTTCATTTTCGTAATCTTAATGCATTAAACACAACGGTTAAACTACTCATTGTCATAGCCAGCGCTGAAAACATTGGATTAATGGACAATCCTAAAGGTTTAAAGAATCCTATGGCTAAAGGGATCATACACACATTGTAGAAAAATGCCCAAAATAAATTTTGTTTTATATTTTTAATCGTTTTATGACTTCTATCAATTAAATCTTTCATTTTGCCTAAATCATCTTGCATGAAAATAACATCAGCAGAATCAGCAGCAATATCGGTTTTATTATTTACACTGACTCCAATATTTGCAGACGCTAAAGATGGAGCATCGTTAATTCCATCTCCTACCATCATTACTTTTTTTCCTTCTTGCATAAGATTTTTTATTATTTTTGTTTTTTCCTTTGGCATAACATTAGCAATAACTTTTTCTATACCAATTTCATTGGCAATGATTTTAGCGGTTTGTTCATTATCTCCTGTTAGCATAATAATTTCTTTTCCAAGTTGTTTTAATTCTTTTATGGTTTTTTCCGCTTCTTTTTTGATTACATCTTTTACTCCAATTAACGCTAATAATTTACAATCTTCTATTACATAGACAATACTATTTCCTAATCTTGATAGTTTTTCTTCCTCTTCTTTATGTTTGTTTTCCATTTGTAATTTTTTAAATAACTTAGAATTGCCTACATAAATTTCTTTTTTATGAATACTTCCCCATATTCCTATACCAGGCAAATTTTTAAATTGACTTACTGGTTCTATTTTTAATTTTTTTTCTTCTACAAGAGAAGTAAATGCTTTAGCTATTGGATGCGTTGATTTTTTCTCAAGTGCACAAACTTTTTGGAGTACTTCTTTATCCGTAAAATCGCTATAGTTCAAAAGCTTTGCTATTTTTAAATTTCCATAAGTAAGGGTTCCTGTTTTATCAAATACAATGGTATCTACTTTATGTGCATTTTCTAATATTTCACTTGTTTTAACTAAAATTCCTTTTTTAGCACACCAGCCTTCACTAATCACAATAGCAAGTGGCGTAGCAAGTCCCAAAGCACAAGGACAAGCAATAACCAAAACATTCACAAAGGCAGTCATAGCTATCGAAATTGGGAATTTAAAAAGTAAATAGCCAATAAAAGTCAATATTGCAATGAGTAAAATACTTGGTACAAAATAACTACTTAGAATATCTGCCACTCTAGCAATTGGAGCTTTGGTATTGGTTGCTTCTACAACTAATCTTACAATTTCAGATA
>CANQVY010000144.1 GCA_947627405.1 uncultured Bacilli bacterium
TTTGTCTTTCAACTTAATTATACCAGATGGTATCTTTTTTTATTTATCTTGTGTGACATATGTATTATAACTCAACACTTTTCTTTTTTTTACTACAGTTTACACCTAAAAAAAAGAGAAATATTTCTCTAATTTAAATAGCTGGCTAATACATTTACATTATCATCACTGAATATTGTTTTTCTTCTTAACATTAAACGATCTGTATTGAAATTGGAATATCCATCGGTATCGTATTGTCCAATAAATGCAAGGCGAAAACCAGATTTAGAAAGTAAAGTCTTTGCCCTTTCATTCCAATCAAAGAAAGGATAGGCAAAAGCAAATACATCATCTCCTAACATTTCTTGGCTCTTTTTTAAATCTTTTAAAATATTCTCTTCACTCTCACAAAGCAATTGTCCTCCTTGTTCTCCTCCAGGACATTTATAATTATTATGCAAATTATAAGAGTGGGATTGAAAATTCATATAAGTCGTATTTATTTCTTTTATATCATATCTAGAACTAATAATAAAGTAAGTTGCATTTACTTTATATTTTTCCACAATCTTTACTGCATTGATGGCATACTTTCCATCATCTAAAGTAATCACAATACTTTTTTCTGGGATTTGAATCTTTTGATCTAAAAACATTTCCAATTCTTTCATTGTCAGCGTCAAATAATGATTTTCACTGATATATTTCATATGAGCATCAAATTGTTCTATTGGATGACAAATGACTGTATTGGTACATGTCTGCGTTTTTGGATCATAAATGGTATGATAAGTTAAGGTACGAATATTGTTTCTTGTTTTTTCTTCAGTATTTTTCTTTTTTACAATTTCTTTTACATCCTCTTTTTTGATATAAAACAATCGATTTTCATATTCAATTCCATATTGGTTTTCTTCTTTTATAATTATTGGAAAAGAAAAACTTTGATTGAATTCATATACTTTATTTCCATTTTCATCATAAAAGGATGTTTTTTTCTTGGTATGAATTTCTTCATTGAAAACAATATAGGATTTATATCGATTGGAATAGGTTGTTAAATGATCAATGGGCGTTACATCTTTATAAGAAATATAATATTTTTGTTCTTTTACTTTAAAATATTTAGTATTTTCATCAATCTTCATTGGTTCTAAGGAAAATTGAGCATCTTTATATACTTTTCCTATTTCTTTTTTATTTTCATCATATAAACTTGTTTCTTGATTTACTTTTATATAATTATTATAATGCCCTTTAATTTCTTTTATTAATAAAATTCTATTTTCTTCTTTTTTCTTTTTAGTAAACTCGTCTTTATAAAAACATCCCACACCAAGCCCTATTAATAAAATAAATAATAAAATATATATTTTTTTATTCAAATTTGTCCCCTTCTTTCTAAAAAAAGGATTAAACTTCCTGAATTACAGTTATAATCATTGGTTTACATCCTATTTCTTTATAATAATATTTGCCTAACTTATCTCTGATTTCATTTTTTATATTATTAAAATCCACTTTTTTATCAGCTTCATTTATATTATTTCTTATAATTTCTAAACTTATTCTTTTACTTTCTTCTATGATTTCTTGATTGTCTTTTACATAAATGAAACCTCTAGTCAATATTTCAGGTCCTGCGAGTGTTTGTTTCGTTATTTTATCTAATGAACAACTTACAATAACGATTCCATTTTCACTAAGCATCTCACGATCTTTTAATACTAACTCTCCAATATCTCCTTGACTTTTTCCATCAATTAAAACTTCATCTACATCAATATGATCAAATTTATCTTGTAATATTCCATTATCGAATAAAACAACATCTCCATTTTGTTTTAATAGAATATTTTCTTTTGGAATGCCTAGTTCTAAAGCAATATCCGCATTTGCATATTGCATTCGATATTCTCCTTTTACTGGAAAATAATATTTTGGTTGCATTAAATCAATCATTAACATCAAATCTTCACGTGAGGCATGATGCAAAAGATGTTTTTTACTATCTAAACAAACAGCATTTACATTTAATTTGGCAATTTCATCCATAATCAAAGCGGTTGCTTTTTCAATTCCTTCATAAGCGGGTTCGGTAATAAATATTGTATCGGTCTCTTTTAATTTAATATATTTATCAAATCCTTTAATAATACGATTTAAATTATTAAATGGTTTTTCTTTTTCATCGGATATTAAGATAACCACATCTTTATCATTTATATTACTTAAATCCCCTATTTTATTTGGATTTATAGTTAAATATTTTTCTTCGATGGCTTTATTAATCATCTCTTGTAACAATTTACCCATTATAATTACTTTTCTTCTTGTCTTTTCCACCTCATTAAATATTTCTTGTACACGATAAATATGAGCTGGAAAAATAGTGGCAATGATTCGATTTTCATTTTTATTGAATACTTCTTTAATAAAGGAAGCTACCCGATTGTGTGGAGAGGTATGTCCTTGTTTTTCTGCATACATTGATTCCGCTAATAAACATAAAACCCCTTGTTTTCCAACATACGCCAATTTCCCTATATCTGTTTTATAATTTCCCATCATTGTAGAATCAAATACAAAGTCCCCCGTATAGACAATAGCTCCATCTTTTGTATATAAAACATAAGC
>CANQVY010000145.1 GCA_947627405.1 uncultured Bacilli bacterium
GAAATCTGGAAGAAAGTTATTGAAAAGGGGAATGCAACCTATACTGCATTGACTGCTAAAGACATAGAGGGAAGAATTGGCTACACAAATGAGTTCTTTGAAGATATGTTTGGAATTGATAAGCTACTTTCAGGATGTACTTACGAAGAATTATCAGGCTTTACTACTAAATTATTGCTTTCTAAATATGAATCTAAAAATGAAATTCAAAAATACAGAATGCTCATCAGAATGCTTTCTGAAGTACTGAACGAAGAATATCTAACAGGACAACTAGAGGGATTTTATGAAGAAGTCCCTACTTATTCTAAAATAAGAAAATAATTTAAAAAGAAAATAGCTATTAAAAAGGAGAATAAAAATGAGATACTTTGCACTTTACCATGATAGAACTAGGTTGCACGATGTTGACATAATGAATGAAGAACAAGTAATGGAAATGGCTTTACATTATGGTATCAATGTAAATAAAGAAAGTACTAAAGATGAGAAAGTGAATGACTCATTAGACTTTCTATTAAAGATGGAAGCTTGTGTTAGAATTGAAGAATTAACTGGCGACAAAAATGACAAATCAGTAGTAATAGAATATGTGTAATAATGTCTACTTAATAGATAAAGTTACACATATTTTGAATTTGACAGTAAAATAAAAAAGTGATAAAATAAAAATAAATATATTAGGGAAAGGTTGTCAAATAATGAGTAATGTATTTACGGTAACAACTGAATTAAAATTGAATAAAGAAAATAATCAGATGTTCCGTCAATACATTTCTGATTATGTTGAACTATTCAATAAAGTTCAAAGAATTACTTTTCATAGAATTAAAAATTATTACATTGAATATGGAAGTTTGACTCAAAAAGATAAAAACATTATCCATGCTCAATTAAAAGATGAATTTAATATGACTAGTAGAGCTATTGACTCAATATTAAGCAATATGGTTGGTCGTTTTGAGTCTATCAAATCTTTAAAAGAATTTGAAAGAACAAGTTTGATTAGAAAAATAAACAATTTAGAAAAAGAACTTGTTAAATTGAAAGATGAAAGAGCTATTCAAAGAATTCATCTTAACGATAATCCAAAAGATTTTAATTACACAAAGTTCAAAAATTTAAAAACAAAAATCTATTGGAAGCAAAATAGCTTAAATGCTAAAAGACAAAAATTAAATAATCTTGAAAAAGAAATTGAAACAAAAAGATACAAAGTTTGTTTTGGTACTAAAGCTCTATTAAAAAATGATTATCAAGCATTTATAAATCAACGAGATAGTGAATTGTTTTATCTTGGTAGAGCTGGAGATTCTTCTTGTAACAATAACTTCCAAGTAGAATATGATTATAAAACAAATCAATTCTACTTTAAAGCAAGAAAAGAAATTGATTTAGAAAATGGGAAATTTATTTTTGGCAAATTTAACTTTAACAATAAGAACTATACAAAACTGCTCAAAAAGTTGCTAAATACAAAAGAAAGCGCTTTGACTTATAGGATTAAAATAAAAAATAATCGAGTTTTCCTTCAAGTGATTTATAATTTTAAACACAATAAAGATTTATGTATAACTAGAAATACTTATGGCACAATAGGTGTAGATTTCAATAAAGGTTTTGTTTCTGTAAGTGAAACTGATAAATATGGAAATTTATTAAACACTTATAATATAAATTATAGATATGGACAGGGAAACAAAACAAAAGAAGATTTCCACCAAATAGCAGAAATCTTGAAAAATTATTGTCTAGAAACAGGTAAAGATTTAGTTATAGAAAAACTCAATTTCAATAAAGCAAGAGATACTTTAATAAGTAAAAAGGGTAAGAAATATAATGAAATGCTTTCAACTCTTGCTTATTCCAAATTTGATACAATTATTACTTCAAAATGTACAAAGAATAGAATATTCTTAAATAAAGTCAATCCAGCATGGACAAGTTGGATTGCAAAAGAAAAATATTGTCCAAGAATGAAATTAAACATACACTCAGGAGCTTCTTATGTTATTGCTCGTAGAGGTATGAACTTTAAAGACAAAATAAAATAACAGAACTTTTCTACTTAACCAGAATAAGACCAAGTGATTGAAGTCTGGCTCTGTGTGGAAATTTAATTAAATAACTTTTCTCCTCTCTTTGAAGTTGTGATTCCATTATGGTGAAATGAATAAGAGGCTGAAATTATAATGTCTATCTGATTTTAAGATAGAATAGTCATTGTGGTCACTGACGAAAAACAATCTTGAAATATGGGCACATTGTTCCACATTTCTTGTATCACATTAGTGAACTATTAGATATGTATGGAATGATGGGAAGTGAATTGAGTATTGAACAATTCAGCTTTCCAAGTCAATATGTGGGAACTAAGTTAACAGATGGGTTATGGTATGCTGTACCTAATTCAATGATTGACAACGTTAGAAAACTCCATTCAGACATATACGAAACAGAACAATTATTAATAAATAATAATGTAAATATAATCAGTGAAGATATTCAAAATAAATCTGGTGTTTATTGATAAGTCAGGAGGCTCCTTATGGTTATTAACAAGATTGAAAGATTTGACGGAAATTATTCTTTTTTGAGCAACTTCTATGAAG
>CANQVY010000146.1 GCA_947627405.1 uncultured Bacilli bacterium
TAGAAGAAAAAGATATTGAAAGTTACTTTGTGTGGATTCCAAGATATAAATATGAATTATGGAATGTAGATGATTATTCTATTCATGAAGAAGAAAAGAGAACAGGAAACGCAAAAACAATAAACATAGAATTTCAAAATAAAGAAGATAAAAAAGAAGAAGGGAATCAAAATGGAGAATATCTAACACATCCAGCCTTCACCTTAGGAGGAAAAGAACTATCTGGGATTTGGGTAGGAAAATTTGAGACAGGATATAATCAGACAGGAGATGGAAGTGAACCAATTGATACAACAAATTGGACTGTTGAAAATTCACGTGTAAATGAGATTATTGAAAATAGAATTATTGTAAAACCGAATATCTATTCTTGGAGATATATTACCGTTTATAAAATGTTTATGAATGCCTATAATTATAATCGTGATTTCGATTCCCATATGATGAAGAATACAGAATGGGGAGCAGTCATCTATTTATCGCATTCTAATTATGGAACAGGTAAAGAAATCAATATTAATAATAATTCTGCTTGTTTAACTGGATATTCATCTACAGATGATGCTGATCAAAGTGGTTATTTAGGTACTTACGGAACAAAGGAAAGTATAACTTTACCATATAATACGATTACAGGCTACAAAGCCAGTACAACCGGCAATATTATGGGAATTTACGATGTCTGTGGAGGATGTCTTGAATATGCGGCGGGTTATATGGAAGGATATGGAGTTAAAAATAGTGATAATGTAGAAAGTGGTTTTAGTACTGATGAACTGACTCAATACGCAGATTATTTAAATATGTATGGATCGAATAGCACAATAACTTCTTATCAAAATCGAATTTTGGGAGATGCAACCGCTGAATTGGGCCCTTTTTATAGATATGAAGATAGATATGGTGGTTTTCGATATCATAATGCCTGGTATTCTGAATTTGCCCATTTTGTAGATCCAAATTCTCCTTGGGTTGTTCGCAGTAATTCTCATTATGATGGAGTTTTTGCAGGACAGTTTCTTTTTATTAGTGCAACAGGAGGTGCTGGCGATGTAAATACTTTTCGCCTTGTATTGGTATCATAAAAAAAGATTGCTTATAGATAAATAAAAGGCAATCTCTTTTATTTTTTTAATAACTTTTTTTCTAAAAATAGAGCAATTCCATCTTCATTATTCGTTAAAGTAATTTCTTTTGCACATTCTTTAACAGCAGGAAGAGCATTTCCTAAAGCAACACCGAGACCAACTTCTTTAATTACTTCTAAGTCATTTAATCCATCGCCAAAGAAGATCATTTCTTCTGGAGAAATATTTAATTTCTTTCCTAATTTTTTTAAAGAATTCGCTTTGTTTAAATCTTTTGGGTTAATAACAAGCCACATTTTAGAACTCGTGGAATCTTGCATAACAAAACAGAGAATTTCTGGATATTTTTTTTGAATGACTTGGTGATGGAAGAAAATATCATTTTGATCTTTTAAAAAAATATTCATCCGTACAATTTCTTCTTTTATTTCATCTAAAGATTGAATATTCTCAATAAAAGGTTTTTCTAAGTATGTATTTTTTTTATAAATATAATATTTGTTCCCTGAAATAAAATCAATTTGTGTACTGTGTTTTTCCATCGTATTTAAAATAGAAAGAGCTAAGGATTTAGAAAGATTTCCTAAATAAGTTCCTTCTT
Organism: uncultured Bacilli bacterium; assembly: GCA_947627405.1. Taxonomy (GTDB): domain Bacteria; phylum Bacillota_I; class Bacilli_A; order RF39; family UBA660; genus CALVUP01. Next base: position 1,690 of record CANQVY010000146.1, read on the forward strand.
TTTTTGAAGTATCATAAAGATAAGCGCCATTATTTAACAAAAGATAATCAAATAGTTCAAAAGGAACAACTGATTTTGCACTTTCTATCGCTCTTGCAGAGACTCCTACAATATAATATCCACATTTTTTACATTCTTTTAATGTTGATATCGTTCTATTAGAAATCTCTTTTTGATCATTTAAAAGACTACCATCAAAATCTGTTGCGATGAGTTTATAAGGCATAAAACCACCCTCTTTTTTTTATTATAACTTGACATATTTTTTCTGTCAAAAAAGGTTGCATATATTGTCAGAGAAAAGGAAAAAATATATAATAAATATAAGGAGGATGAAATGATTAGAGTAGCAATTAATGGTTTTGGACGAATTGGAAGACTTGTTTTTCGTTTAATGGAAGAAAGCGATGAATTTGAAGTTGTAGCAATTAATGATTTAACAGATGCAGAACAACTAGCTTATTTATTAAAATATGATACCAATCATCGAAATTACCGAATTAATGAAATTTCTCATAGTGAAAATGAAATTATTGTCGGTGGAAGAAAAGTTCAAGTATATGCAGAAACAGATCCAACTAATTTGCCATGGAAAGAACTAAATATTGATGTTGTCATGGAATGTACGGGTAAATTTACGGATAAAGAAAAAGCTTCAGCTCATATTCAAGCCGGAGCCAAAAAAGTAGTGATTTCTGCTCCTGCCAAAGGAGATTTAAAGACGATTGTATACAATGTAAATGAGCAAGAATTAACTGGAGATGAAGAAATCATTTCTGCAGCAAGTTGTACTACAAATTGTTTAGCACCAGTTCTTAATGTTATACATAAAGAGTTTGGAATTGTTAAAGGATATATGACAACAGTTCATGCTTATACCAATGATCAAGCCACTTTAGATGTTCCTCATAAAAAAGGAATTA
>CANQVY010000147.1 GCA_947627405.1 uncultured Bacilli bacterium
ATCTTTTTTTCGGTGACTGGTGTAAATATCAATATTTCTGTTTCATAATTTTTTTCGGTATCCTTATCCCATTCACCATCCGTATTGCTTGGAATTTTTTGACTTAAATCTTCTTTTAAAATAGCTATTTTATTTGGCTCTTGCACGTTTATTGTTTCATTGATTACACGATAAGCCAATCGACCCATACCTGTAATAACATTTGAATGAAATAATTTTCTAGCCTCTGATTAACTCGGTAATGATGATTCGCTAATCGTATCTTTTAGTAATATACATCCATCTGTATTTGCTTCATCTTGACATACATTGATATCATAGTCTGTTTCAGCCGAAATAGATCCATTATATTTATACATCGTTATAAAACCAGTTTTTGTGCTTGTAAAGGTAGAATTCATTTGTATTTTAAAAGCATAAGTTTTTAAAGAATCTTTTACCATTTTTTGTGGACCATAAGTTTCAAAATTATAAGTAGTAGAAATGTTGTTATTCTTCTTTACTTCAAAACCGTTTCTTTCTTCTAAAGCTGCCTCTTCAAAATTGTTTCCTTCCATATCCACATATTTGGTTCTATCTGTTTTTTGCCCATTATCTGTTTCTTGATTATATTCTTCTTGTGTTATTTCTGATTTTACACCATTTTCCGTTTTATAATACTTATTTTCAATGACTCCAGATATTTTTTCTTCCTCTATAAGTGCATATAGATCTTTATCATAAGCTTTACGAGTAATGTTATATTGATCTTTGGCTTGGACAGGAATTGTTATTTTTTCATTATATGGAATGCTTACCTCTCCATTTTTTACATCATAGGTTTTCTGTTCATCCTCTACGGATGTAGCCGTTCCGTTATATAAATTTCCATTAATTTCTATCACATAAGTAAACTTTACATTTTCATCCACACTTACGTCTTCGTCTATCGTTATATTTGTTCCTATGGTAAGGGTTGTACTTTCTTTTGTCTCATCTGCATAAGTTGCACTTTCTTTTGTATGATGAACATTTGTAAAAAGTGTTTTCAAATTCAAATGATTCATCGATACAAATGCCATCATAAAAAAGAAAATAAAATTTACAATTAAGCAGGAAGTCATAATCTTATAAATCTTTCTTTTTTTACTAAACTTCATATAAAAACTCCTTCTACTATCTTCTATTCTATGATATTGTATCATAAAATTTTTTTCCTTGACAAGTCTTTCCATTAAAAAAAGTAAACCAATGGTTTACTTTGTTGGAAAATTCTTCTTTATAATTTCCATAGCCTCTTCTGGGTTTTCTCTTAATGTTACTAAAAATGTGTATACGCCGCTACCTTTTAATCTAGGATTTAATTTGGCTATAGCACTAGCTGTATAGCCATTTATACAAATTGCATCTTCAAAATCATAGGTTCTTTGTACTAAATATTTTGTAAATTCATTATATATATCATCATATTTGCATAATTTATCCAATGTTTTTTCGGCAGATCTTGTTGACATAAGTAATTCTTTCATAAAGTAATCGGTAATTAATGGAATAAGGGAAGGATCTTTTGTTTTCCTTTCTACTATTTTTGAAAAGGAATCCTCTTCTGATATAGGAAGTACTTTTGCTTCGTTTTCTAATTCCTCTATTTTAGCATCTACTTTTTCAATTAATGTATCTAATCTGCTCCTTTCTTCGTTATTTTTACTTTCTAATCCAATTCCTTCAGAATTAGTTAAAGCAAGTAATATTTCTTTCTTTTTGGTTTTTACATATTCGATTAAATCAAATGTATTGATTGTCTGCTTAGGTAATGTTTTATAAGAAGTAGATTGTCTATTGATTTTATTTTCCGTTTTTTCATTTGGTTCTTTTTGGGTTTGATTATGAATAATATAAGTGATTTCTTCTTCATTAACGGCCATAAGATTGCTTAACATATAAATATAATTACTATATTCTGTTTCTAATTTTTTAATGGCTCTAGTAATAATCGTAAATTGTATATTTCTAGCAATCGCTGAAGATAAAAGATTATTGAATTCATCGATAGGATGTAGCGTATCAAAGTTGTCTAATAAGAAATAAAATTTGTCTTGTCCCTTTTCAAATAACACTTTGTATAAATGTTTTATAAAGATCGTCGCTAAAGAATTAATTGATTCCTCTTCATCTTTTGTAACAACAAATATTGCTGTTTTTTTATTGACTATTTCATCCATAGAAAAAGTGGTTTGATTTAAAAAGTTGTTCAGCAAATCTTTTGACGTATAAGAACATATTTTTTGTCTGGCTACAGAAAGGATACTGGCCCTAGTTTCTTTAGGAGCAAAAACTGTATTGGATGCATAGATATAAGGTTTTGATTGGGCCTCCTTACTCCTAAAATATTGATCTGTATAATTACTTCCACCAAATTTCTTATCCATTCCATCATAGAAAGCTTCTATACCCTTAAAATTGATTTCCTCTGCCTTGGCATCTTCAAAAAGTCCAAGTATGATACCTATTGTAAAATTAGATGCAGAAGTAGCCCAAAAAGGATCTGAAGTGTTTTTTTCATAAAAAATTTCTTTTCCTATAATCTCTAAATATTCTATGGCTTTATCTTGTTG
>CANQVY010000148.1 GCA_947627405.1 uncultured Bacilli bacterium
TCTAAATCAAATATTCCATACATAGAATTTATATTTCCGCCGTTAACATTAACCGTATTGTTTTGAGCATTTTCTTTTACAACAAATGCTCGACGAGGATTTGCTTGAACATTTACATTGTTAAGTTCAAGCTTTGCATTGCTTCCTGATAATTGAAAAGCGTACCCTCCCCAAATAGTGGCATCCTTTATTTTAAGATTAACATTAGAACCAATTTTCATAACTGTTCCTGAATCAAGTTGATAATTTCCACCTTCTATAGTCACATTTGTATTATCTTCAAAGGTAAATGTTGGATTAGGCTTACATTGATTAACTCCATTAATGAATTTAACTGTTGTCCCATTTTTAACTACAATAGGATATTCTAAGTTTCTTTTATTAAAATCAACAGTAACATCATCATCAAATTCAAGAGCATCCCCTATTCTTAAATCAAAATAAGCACTTGTTATATCCCACAAAAATTTGATTGTGTCTCCATCTTGCAATGCATCCATTGCTTCATAAATATCTTCATAAGTTTTTGATTCCCCATTGCTGTGTGTGATGACTAATAGTTCCTGTTCTGGCACGGTGTATGCTTGTACTTTTTGTGGAACATATAGTCCAAATCCAAATACTAAAAATGCTAATATAATAAATATTTTTTTCATTTTTTCTTTCCCATCTCCTTTATTTTAAGGATATCATTACCCCCCCCGCTTGTCAAGAATAAACTTTTTTGTTCCTACTTTATATAACAGTTTAAAAAAAACATAAATATTCTTTTTCCTATATACTTCATGCTTTTTAAGGAAAATAGAAAATTTTATGTATTTTTACTTGTCATTTTTAGACATTTTATTTTTTTAAAATATGAATCAATTTTTCTAAATAGTAATAAGGGTGCACCGGCAATTCATAATCCCCTATTAATTCTTCTACGTACCCAGTAAATCCACGCTTAAAATTATATACTCCATCTTCTTTTGCTGGTTTAGAAATTCCATAAAAATTATATTTTTCAAAGTTATGCTCTATTGCATATTGAATCATAGTCCACTGCATTAAGTAAGAAGCTCCTAAATACATATAATCTTTGACATTTCCACCAAATAAATAAGTCAGTTCTTGTTGATACAAAATAAATACCCCTCCGGATAGCAATACCTTCCCATCTTGATTGCAAGGCATTTCCTTACTTCTTTCTAACAATTGCTTTTCTTTTTCTAACTTATCAAAGCACGCTTTTCTCTTATCCTCTTTTTTGATTTGTTTTATTTCTTCTTCTAACTTTTTTATTGCCTCTCTTTTTTGTTTTTGATATTTAGCCAAATCTAATTCCCCAAGCATAAATTTAATTTCGCCTCTAGGATAAAAAGCATGATATAAATCTTGATAATATTCTTTTTTTCTATAACTAAAACTTTTTCGTTTTCCTGTTTCTTCAATCAATTGTTGTACTTCTAGTATTTCTTCTTCCTTGGCTTCACGAATGACGATTGCTTCATTTTCCTGTGCTTTTTTGATCATTCGTTTCGTCAACGTGTGAAAATGATTATATATAGCTTCTTTTTTTTGATTTAAATCCAATGCAAACATAAGAGTAAATTGTTGATAGGTTTCTTTTGAATGATGAAAACCTACCATCTTTAAATTTTGAATCCCAACTTGATGATTTATCCCATTTACAACATCACAACCATTTAAATCTTTTTCTTTTGTAATATAATAAGGGTCTATACGAAGAAAATATCCTTTATTTTTTTTAATAAATTTTCTTAAAGCTTTTGTAAAAAAAGAAAGTATTTTAAGATCTTCATAATCTACAAGAAGTCCTCTTGGTGCATAAAATTCATAAAGGCCAAAATGCGCCTTTCTTCTCCCCATCATAGTAGCTGCAACGAGCTTTTTGTTATCTCTAACTCCTACATAATATGTCTCATATCCCATTTTTTCTCTTACTTTTGCCATTTCCGGTGTTTGAAGAAATGTCTTTAGAGAATGGTGATTCAAAAAATTACGAAATTCCTCTTCTTTTAATATTTCAAATTTCATGATATTCTCCTTTTATCTGTTTACATTATAGAAAAAGTAACCACAGAAGTCAAGACTTGAATATTTTGAGTTCTTGTATATCTAGTGCCATCAATAAAACAGCCACATATCATGTAGTAACTTTAATTATATAGAAGGGGAAAAGCAAAAATTCATTCAGGCTTTTTATCATAATAGTGATGAAAGTGTTTACAATAAAATAAATCAAAATTCGGATAAACACTGTAATGTCGAGAATGAAAAAAGCATATTGTTCTAACTGTTTTTATAGGTTTCCTGATCCGACTGATCCTAAAAGATTAACAGACCCTCAAAGGAGAATCTATTTTAATGAGTTTTTCAGATTTTTATGCTCCATAATTCAGTATGGAGATGCAAGATAAACTTGAAGTAAGAATGTAATAAAATTAAGTGATAGCTCGTTTAATTTATCGGCGATTAGTACATATCAAATATTGTTTCAAGTAGGTGCTAATAAATCTGGACAATTGATCT